>LGFB01000073.1 GCA_001508835.1 bacterium 42_11 | reverse complement strand
AGGAGTGGGGAAGACAAATCTTGTAGCTAATCTTGGAATAGCTTTGGCCAAGCGGGGAAGTAGGGTTTTGATAATAGATGCGGACCTTGGGTTGGCCAATGTGGATATAGTGCTTGGCTTAACATCTCGTTATAATCTTTATCATGTGATAAAAGGGGAAAAGAAGATACACGAGATAATAGTTGATGGCCCTGAAGGTATAAAGGTTGTAGCAGGGGGAGCTGGGATTCAGGAACTTGCTAATCTTTCCAGCTCTCAGAGGGTTCAATTTATAGCTAATTTAACCGAGCTTGATTCTTACGCGGATATTATCTTGATAGATACCAGTGCGGGAATATCTCAAAACGTTATGGGCTTTGTTTTGGCTTCCGATGAAACCATAGTGGTTACTACTCCTGAGCCTACGTCAATAAGAGATGCGTATGGGATAATAAAAGCTATTGCTTTAGGGAACAGGGATGCCAGAATAAGATTGATAGTGAACATGGTTTCATCCCCAGAAGAAGGGGAGGATGTGGCCTCCAGAATAGAGACGGTAGCTAGGCAGTTTCTCGATATAAGCATTGATAAATTGGGATATGTTCTTAAAGACCCAGCAGTTTCTGAGGCTGTTATAAGACAGAAGCCATTTTTAATGGCTTTCCCAACTTCTAAGGCTTCAAGATGCGTTGAAAGCGTGGCTGACAGGCTGTTGGGCTTCGAGGAGGAAGATGCCAATAGGTTTAAAGGGGTTAAGGGCTTTCTATTTAAGTTTATTTCACTCTTTAAGGGGAGATAGTTTTGATTTTCCCCCCATCTTTAAGGGTTAATGTTGGAGCCAAAGCCTTTTTCGAAATAGAAGGAGGTGCCTTTAGCGGAGTTTACCCTACCAGAATAGAGGATATAAATGAGACTGAAGGGTTAATAAGCATAGCTTATCCCGTTTATAAGGGTGCCTTGGTTCCTTTAAGGGGGGATAAATATTATATATGGGTTACGACTCAACGTGGGATTTATAAGTATCCTATCGAAATAGTTGGTGTTAAAGAGGAGAACATTTCTCTTCTGGTATTGAGAATTGTAGGTCGAGGTGAGCATATTCAGCGAAGAAGATTTGTAAGGGTGGAGGTCAACCTTCCCTTTACATATAGATTGAAGGGAAAGATTACTTCACCTAAAAAGGGTTTTGCCAAAGACTTGAGCGCGGGAGGGTTAAGAGGGGTTTTCGAAGAGCCTTTGCTTATAGGGCAGAAAGTTCTTATAAGGCTGGACCTTGAAGATGGTTGTGGACCAATGGTGTTGGAAGGAAGAATTGTTAGAATCGATGTAGGGGATGATGAAATTGAACATGGTGTTGAATTTTTAAACCTTGGGGAAAAGATTATAAGAAGAATAGTTCGTTTTGCTTTTAAGAGGGAGATGGAGCTAAGGGAGAAAGGACTTATATGAACGAGGGTTTCCTTTACGAGGGAATGGTTGTGGAGCTCGAGCTTGAAAAAGGATCGTGGTTTAAAGGTAGAGTTCTTCGACCTACGGTGGATGGGGGTGTCGTAGTAGTTTTTGATAAGGGGGCTTTACTTCCAGAGATCGTTCCTGGGACCAAGGTTAAGGTTAGATGGACCGAAAAAGGTAGGCTTTTTAGGGGTGAGGTTGAGCTAAGATGTAAAGGAGGAAGATTCATTCCTTTCGTTGAAGTTTCTTTCCCTCTTTCCTTTGAGCCCATTGAAAGAAGAAGGCATAGAAGAGTAAAGGCTATTGTTCCGTTAGAATATAGAAAGATCGAGGGTGGGCCCTTTAAAGCAAGTCAAACTTTAGATATTAGCGGTGGTGGCTTAAGGATAAAGGTTGATGAAGATATAAAGGTTGAAGATGAGCTTGAGCTTTTGATATACTTACCTGAAAGCGAAGTTATCTCTGCTCTCGCGAGGGTTGTGAGAATAGAAGAGGATAATACTCACAAAATTGCTGGTTTGGAGTTTATGATTATAGATGAGCGCTATAGGAGAAACATAGTGAACTTTGTGTTTAAAACTGAGTTGAAAGAGAGGCAAAGAATGGGATGAGTAAAATTCGTGTGTTGGTTGTGGACGATTCTGCTTTAATGAGAAGAGTTATAACCGATATGCTCGGTGAAGATCCGGAAATTGAGGTAATAGGCACGGCAAGGGATGGTTACGATGCTATAAAGAAGATACATGAACTTAAGCCTGATGTGGTGACCCTCGATATAGAGATGCCAAAGCTTGACGGACTTAATACATTGGGATACATAATGAGCGAAGTTCCTCTCCCGGTTATTATGCTTAGTAGCTATACCCGCGAGGGGGCCGAAGCTACCCTAAAGGCTCTTGAATATGGAGCTTTTGATTTTGTTCCCAAACCTTCCGGGCCTATATCTCTCGACATAAGAAAGGTTAAAGAGGAGCTAATAGCAAAAATTAAGGCAGCCTATAGGGCTGATTTAAGCAGGTTAAAGTTTCTTTTACCTAAAAGGGAACGTAAGATTGAGAAGGTGGAGAAGGCTCCCTCGCTTAAGGTTAGCGCTGTAGTCGCTATCGCTTCTTCAACGGGAGGACCTCGAGCTCTTCAGGAGGTTATCCCTAAACTTCCTGCGGATATAAAAGCATCCATTCTTATAGTTCAGCATATGCCTAAGGGGTTTACCAAATCTTTGGCTGATAGGTTAGATTCTCTTTCTCAAATAGATGTTAAAGAGGCTAAAGAAAATGATATACTAACTGAAGGGACCGCTTTAGTTGCACCGGGAGACTATCATATGGTGATAAAAGGGGGGAAGAGGGAGCGAAGGTAAAACTGACTCAGGATCCCCCGGTGTGGGGTGTTAGGCCTTCCGCCGATGTAACGATGTCTTCAGTGGCTGATCTCTTTAAAGGTCGCGTCGTGGGAGTAGTATTGACTGGTATGGGTAGGGATGGAGCAAATGGGTTGAGGAAGATAAAGGAGTACGGGGGTGTAACAATAGCAGAGGATAAATCAACGTGTGTGGTTTTTGGAATGCCTAAGGTAGCTATAGAGGAGGGGGCTGCTGATGTGGTTGCCCCATTACATGAGATAGCTGATAGGATTGTTGATGCTGTTAAAAGGTTAAGTTAGATAATAGGGGGTAGATAAAAATGGGGATGTCTCAATATTTGCAGGTGTTTTTGGATGAATCGGCGGAAAACCTTCAGAGGTTGAATGAGCTCATATTGGAACTTGAAAAGGACCCTGGAAATACTGACCTCCTGAATGAGGTTTTCAGGATAGCACATACCTTGAAGGGGATGTCCGCTACCATGGGATTTGATACGATCGCCGAGCTTACCCACGAGATGGAGGACTTGTTAGACCAACTTCGTAAGGGAGAATTAGCTTCTTCCTCTGATGTCGTTGATGTCCTTTTCGAATGCCTTGATACTCTCGAGGTTATGATAGACGAGGTAAGAGATACGGGTAAGTGTACGGTAGAAGCTTCCTCCATTATAAAGAAACTCAAGAGCTTATCGGGGGAGGAAAGACCCGTTGTAGAGGTTGCTGAGTCTCCTAAAGCTTCTAAGGTTTCTGAGCCTCACGGTAAAATTGATATACCTGTGGAGCTGAACGAGTACGATAAAGAGGTTATAAAGGAAGCTTTTCATAAGACTTTCAATGTGTATAAAATTAAGGTTGTTTTGGATGAGGGATGTTTATTGAAGGCTGCAAGAGCTTATATAGTTTTTAATGAGTTAGGAAGCATGGGAGAGATAATAAAGTCTGTTCCCCCGGCTGAGGATATAGAGGAAGAAAGGTTCGAAAATGAATTTACCCTGCTTTATATAAGTAAGGAAGGAGAGGATACTATAAGATCCAAGATTGAGGCTATTTCGGAGATAAAGCAGGTTGAGATTGCTAAGATTGAAGCGGAAGACTTCGGTTTATCCGCGGAGGGGGCACCTTCACGTGAAATCAAAGAAGAGGAAATAGAAAAGGTGATTAAGGCAAAGGAAGAAGTTAAGGCCAAGATGGAACCTAAAGCGGGTCAGGAGAATGAAAGGGTTCTGAGGCAAATTAAGGGGATGAGAACTATACGAGTTGATACAGACAGATTAGATGATCTTATGAATCTTGTGGGAGAGCTTGTCATAAACAAGACTCGGCTTGTTCAAATAGGCTCTGTCTATAAGTTGACCGAGCTTGATGAAACCCTTGCGCAGATAGGGAGGATAACAAATGAGCTTCAAGCTGTTGTGATGAAGCTAAGAATGGTTCCAATAGAACATGTTTTTAATAGATTTCCAAGGATGGTAAGGGATCTCGCTCACGAGGAAGGCAAAGAGGTAGAGTTCATCATGGAGGGGAAAGAAACAGAGCTTGACAGAACGGTGATAGATGAGATAGGAGATCCTCTCGTTCATCTCCTGAGAAATGCAATTGATCATGGTATTGAGCCTCCTGATGAGAGGGAACGCTTAGGAAAGCCTCGCAAGGGTTTACTTAAGCTCTCGGCTCGCCATGAAGGTAATTATGTTGTAATCGAGGTACAAGATGATGGTAGGGGCATGGACATAGAGAAAATAAAGAAAAAGGCCGTAGAAAGAGGACTTGCTACCCCTGAAGAACTTGAGAGGATGTCCGAAAACGAGATTTTAATGCTTACTACCCTGCCCGGATTTAGCACTTCGGATAAGATTACGGAGGTTTCGGGGAGAGGTGTAGGTTTAGATGTCGTAAAGTCGAAGGTAGAGGCCTTAAACGGTGTGCTTGAGCTTCAAACGGAGAAGGGGGCTGGAACCAAGGTAGTTATAAAGTTACCACTTACATTAGCGATAATTCAGGCTCTTCTTACGAAGGTGGGGGAGGAGATATACGCTATACCTCTTGCTAACATAGACGAAACTTTAAGCATCACACCCCAGGATATAAAGCTTGTCAGAAATCAGGAGGTTGTCCTGCTTAGAGGAAGCGTCTTACCCCTTGTTAAGTTAAGAGAGCTTCTCGATGTTCCTGCTAAGGAGGGCGAAAATGGCGAGGAATATGCCGTTGTGGTAGCTCGTGTTGGGGAAAGGAGAGCAGGACTTGTTGTAGATAGTCTCATAGGTCAGCAAGAGATAGTTATAAAGTCCCTTGGTAAGCTACTTAAAGGTATAAAGGGTATAAGCGGAGCTACCATCCTCGGTGATGGTAGAGTGGCTCTAATTCTTGATGTTGTGCCTTTAGTAGCCTAACGCTCTTCTAAGGAGGAATGTGGAATGAGAGATGAAGACATAGTAAGCAGACTTACGGAGGCTCAGCTTGATGCTTTGAAGGAGGCAGGAAATATAGGGGCTGGTAATGCCGCTACTGCCTTGTATCAGATAATAGGAAAGAAAATAATGATGAGCGTTCCCCGTGCCGCGGTTATTCCTTTGTCTGAGGTTCCGGATGTTCTAGGAGGATCAGAAGTTCTTGTTGCTGGAGTTTTCTTAAGGGTTCTTGGAGACGCTCCGGGAAGCATATTATTCGTGATGCCTAAGGATAGCGCTCTATATTTAGTAGACATGCTTATGGGAAGGCCTGAAAGCAGTACCCAGGTTTTAAGTGAGATGGACCAATCGGCACTGAAAGAGATAGGCAACATTCTTGCAAGTTCTTATCTTAACGCTTTGGCCTCTTTCACCAAGCTTACGTTCTTACCTACTGTACCTGCCTTGGCCTTTGATATGGCAGGTGCCATTCTTGACGTGATATTAGTAGAGCTTGGTCAGCTTGGAGATTACGCTCTCCTTATAGAAACCCGTTTTCAAGCTGAATCAGCTCATGTTGAGGGACACTTCTTTTTGATTCCCGATCCCGGAGCCTTAAGTATAATTTTAAAAGCACTTGGAGTTGGTGATAATGGGGCAGGTAATTAGGGTAGGTATTGCAGATTTTAACATCGCTAAAAGCCCGGATATTTTGACCACGCTGGGGTTAGGTTCTTGCGTTGGTGTGGCTTTATATGACAAGGTTGCAAAAATTGGAGGGTTGGCTCATATTATGTTGCCCGATAGTAAACAAGCGAGGGGAGGGCAAAATCCAGCGAAGTTCGCTGATACTGCCATCCCCCTGCTCATTGAGAAGATGGAAAGGGCAGGTGCATCCAGAATCAGGATAGTTGCAAAGATTGCAGGCGGTGCACAAATGTTCTCTTTCTCGGATAAGAATCTTCAACTTAGTATAGGGAAGAGAAACGTTGAAGCTGTTAAGTTAGTTCTTGCGGAGGAAAAAATTCCGCTCGTTGCTGAAGATACAGGTGGAAACTTTGGAAGGTCGGTTGAGCTCCACACGGACACGGGGAAGTTTGTCATAAGGACGGTGGGGCATGGCATTAAGGAGCTTTGAAAAGATTCCGTTACCCTTTGCTTTTAAGCTTTCACTTTTTATAGGATTTTTGGGAGGGTTCTTCGTTTTCATAGTAAGCCTTCTTTCTCCCGTTTCGCTGATGGGTGCCGTTATGCGCGGCTTTTTCGCCTCTTTAATCGTTTCTTTAGAAGCCGCTTTCTTATTGTATCTCTTCTCAAGATATGGGCTTGATTACTTCCTTTTTGGGAAGAAAGTGAGAATGGATCTCAGGTCTTTGGCCAGTATCAAGGATTTCGCATGGGTATACAAAACTACGAGAGAAAGCGAGGAACATGCTGAGGAGAAGGAGTTGCCCTCCCTTGAGAAGCTTCTCCAGAAGCCCTCTGAATTTGAGGAGGCTGTTGGAGAATTGTCTGAGTTAGCTAAAAAGGACCCCGAGATGTTTGCTAAAGCGCTTAAGCTTATGCTTGAGGAAGGGTAGGTTCGGGTATGATAGGTTTGAATGAAGCTGATGCAAAGCTGTGGAGAGAATATATCTCAACTAAGGATCCAAAGGTCAAGGAAAAGCTCATTCAACGTTATGTT
>LGFB01000072.1 GCA_001508835.1 bacterium 42_11 | reverse complement strand
TGGTGTAAGATGCTTATTCCTGGCTTGGTAGTCATACTCTTAGTATTGATTGTTAGATCCGTTACATTGCCGGGTGCGTGGAAGGGAATTCAATTTTATCTTGCTCCTGATTTTTCAAAGATAGATGCGAAGATTATAAACGCCGCTTTAGGGCAGGCATTTTTCTCTCTTTCCTTGGGTATGGGTTGCATAATGACCTACGCTTCTTACTTTCCCCGTGAAGAGAATGCCCCGCGATCTGTGATTTGGATTACATCTATGGATACTCTCATTGCCTTTTTGGCTGGCTTGGTGGTTATGCCGGCCGTCTTTGCCTTTGGGTTCGATCCCGCTGCAGGTCCCGGTTTAACCTTTGTTACTCTTCCTGCTGTTTTTGCTAAGATGCCCTTTGGCGCTTTTTGGGCCATGTTGTTCTTCCTTCTTCTATTTTTTGCTGCGATAACCTCCTCCATATCCATTCTTGAGGTCGTGGTAGCTTACTTTATAGATGAGATGGGAATGGCAAGAAGGAGGGCTGCTGTTTTGTTTGGAGCAATTATCTTTCTCCTTGGGATACCCTCTTCCCTTTCTCTTGGGAAGTGGAGTAGCTTTACCATCATGGGTAAGATTTTTCTTGACTTTATGGATTATATTTCTTCCAATATAATGCTTCCTCTCGGAGGGATTTTCATATCTCTATTTGTTGGATGGTTCTTCTGGGAGAGGGCATTGGTTGAGGCCACAAGTGATGGGCTTTACACGCTGGGGTGGGCTCCTTTGTGGAAGGTGGTTTGCCGTTATATAGCTCCTGTAGCTATAGCGTGGATATTGATAAGCGGGCTTTAAGGGGATAGAGTTTAGGGGGGGATGAAATCCCCCCCTTTTTCTTTACTGCTTTAATACTTCCTCCCATGTGGTGACTGGCCATGTAGTTTTGAAAAGCTCTTCAACGGCGGGTTTTGCCTTCTCCCTTATTTTCGTCATGGTCTTTTCATCTAAGTATACGGTTGTCATTCCCTTTTTGAGCAGGTCTTTTAGTATTTCATTTTCATTGGCGAGGAGCTTTTCGGTGGCGGTCATACAGACTTTTTCTGCCGTTTCGCTGATTAATTTCTGTTCCTCTGGGGAAAGCTTATCGAATGTGGGCTTATACATATGGACCCAGCCGAAGGATACGAGGTGATTGGTTATTGTCAGGTATTTTTGGACTTCGTAAAGTTTATATCCTGATATCTGTGTGAGGTCTCCTTCGGATGCCTCAGCGGTTCCTTCCTTCAGGGCGTTGTACAATCCGGGTAGCGGGACTGGGACAGGTTTTGCACCGAGAGCTTCCCAAACCTTTATCCATGTAGGAACTACAGGCAACCTTAGCTTTAACCCTTCTATATCCTTTAGGTCTAAGATTGGCTTGTTTGATGTCATTTGTCTGTAACCTCTATAGAGATAGCCAAGGGTATACATGTTGCCTTTTTCCAAGATTTGAGCCTTAGCCTTTTCTCCTATCGGCCCTTTCATTATTCTGTAAAAGTGTTCGTGATCCTTTAATACGAACGGTGCGTTCATGAAAAAGTACTGAGGTGCGAATACCTCTAAGGCTCTTCCCCCCGTGAACTGCATATCGACTTCTCCCTTAGAGCATTTGTCATTTACTCCTTCTTCTGAGTCTTTCTGAATTTCAAGCTCTATTTTGATTTTACCCTTTGTATTCTCTTCGATAATAGCTTTGAAGTTTTCCATGGCTTCGGTAATTATGTGACCCTTCGGGAAAGGTGTAGCTGCCTTTATCGTTACCTGGGCATATGCAAGGGCGGAAAATCCGATAACCAACAAGAGAGAGACTATGACCACATACTTTTTCATCTTGCCCCCCTCCTTCTATTAGGATATGTCTATCTTTTTCCCCTCCTCACTTGAGTAATATCCTGCATATATAACCTTTGCTGTTTCCTTTGCAAGTTCAAAGTCCGAAACGGGATCTCTATCTTCTTTAACGGCAAGAACGAAATCTTTCAGCTCCTGTGGAAAGCCTCGTGTCCAAAAGTCGTCTGGTGATGGGAAGTTCCAGCCAGCCTTTGTTTCAATCTTTTCAGCTATGTATTCATCTTTCCATATGTCGACGTTGGGGGCATAGGCTATCATCATGTTATTGGGATTTATATTCGCATATATCATCCCGCTTGATAGATTGACCTGAACCCAGTTCTTTAGTCCTCCTAAGCTTACATCGTTTGAGAAAATCACTCCTTTTGTGCCGTCTTCAAAGTCTATTACAAGGATTGACCAGTCTTCCACGTCTTGCCATGCTGTGGCTACATAGTGTTTTTCCTGTTTCAGGAATTCTTTTGTTTTCGTTAAATTGCTTATCTCTCCCCATACAGCTTTTGCTTTAATAGGTTTGCCGTTTCTTTGTAGACCTTCAAAATGTTTGAGATGTAAAACAACCGCCACGGGGTGAGAACCAAGCCTCATCAAGCTTCCCCCTCCTGAGGTTCTCCAAAGCTTTGCGTAAGAAGCTATGGAACCAGAATGACTACATTCGGCACGGATTTCTAAGATGGGGGATGCAGATGCCCTTATCATTCTCTTCATCTTTTCGACGGAGGGAGCGTAAACGAGGTTTTCTCCGTACATGAACTTAACCCCGGTCTCCTTTATTTTTTTCTCTATTCTTTCAATCTTATCTAAAACTTTTTTATACATGTGGCTTTTGGGTATCTCTATCCCAACAAGTTCTTTGTCGGTGTCTTCTCCAAAATAGCCTGTTAAAGGTTTTTCACACATTACATGTTTTTTGTTGTCTGCTGCGCATATTATTACATCATCGTGAAGGTTTGTTGGTGTGCATACATCTACGATATCTATGTCTGGAGATTCACAAAGCTCCTCGAAATTGTTAAATACTTTGGGAATGCTAAACTCTTTCGCAAATCTCTCTGCATTTTCTTTTCTTCTCGAGCAAACGCCGATGACCTGAGCAAAGGGTTCTATTTCTTTATAACCCGCCATGTGGATTCGTGCTATGAAGCCCGCTCCTACCATTCCGATTCTCACTTTTTCCATAGGAAATCCCTCCCTTTAATCAATGATTAGCATGTCAGGTTTGGTGAATTTTAATCCCTCTATTTCTATCTTCAGCGTGGGGAAGATCAGGGGTTTGGTTATCATTATTGGGGTTTCCTCATTTACTATGAAGCCGTCTTCAGATTTTGTTCCTGAAATAGATGGGTTCCAGCAGAAAGCCTGATTTTTAAGTATTTTTTCTGTGGTGGATGGAGTTACCCTTATATCTCTTGGGTAGTATCCCATAGAGCCACCCTGATGGTGAAGTTTCCACTCATCTTTATATCCGCGTTTCTCGTATTCTTCTATTGCGGCAAGAACCGGAACCCTCATTTCTTCCCCTATTTTTGTTTTTGCTATCATTATGCATTCAATTTCAACGTTGTCTTGGTATTGTTTTTTAAGAGAATCGGGAGGTTTTCCGAAATAAACCATTCTTGTAATCGTAGTATACAAACCCTTGTATCGGGCGTTTACAGACGCCATAAGGAGTCTTTCAATCCTTTTATCTTTCGATATGGGATGTCTGTAATTCCTAACCCTTTCGTCCGAGGATATCATGAAGGCAGTGGGCTCTATACCTTCCTTCCATAGCTTTGCAGATACTTTCCCCGCTAACTCTATCTCCGTTTGGCCAGGTTTTACTTCATACATCAACGTTTCTTCTACTATCCTTGAAAGCTTTTCTCCTAAATATTTATATCTTTCTATCTCTCCCTCGGTCAGTTCGTATCTTAGCCTTTTGAACCTATCATCTACAAATTGCGCTCCTGGAAGTGGAACATCGCATCCTATATCTCCGTTACCTGCTACCTTTTTAGCTATTTCCATTTCTTTGTTTTCATACCATTCGTAATCCAGCACTTCAAAGCCAATTTCTCCCACTTCCTCTTCTCTCATTCTTCTTGATTCTATTTTGTTAGCTATGACGAAAACATCTTTTTGCGTTACCAACACAGATGTCACTCCCATTTCTGTGGTCATTCCCACAAAGTTGACCCCTCCCGCAGTTATCCACGAAAAGTTCGGCTGCTTTTTAATCAGCATTGCGGAGAGATTATTATCGCTCAGAAACTTTCTCACTCTATCTAATTTGATTTTGACCTCCTCTTTCCTGTCCATTTTCTTCCCCCCTATTCTTTAAGTCTTCTAAGGGAAATAACTGCAAATAGAATTGACAGGCACGATGATATCAACAGCGTTAATGAGATGGGGCTTTTTATAAAAATGCTCCAGTCGTTTCGAGAAAGGATTAGGGCTCTGTTCAGGTTTTGCTCAGCCATAGGGCCCAATATCAGGCCGATTATTAAGGGAGTTTTGGGGAAACCTTGTTTTGTCATAAAGTAACCTATAAGTCCGAAGGTCACGGCGACTCCCACATCGTAAAGGCTGTTTCTTATGGCAAACGATCCTATTATGGCGAAAACAAGTATTATCGGCATCAGGATGTTTTTAGGAACTCTTAATATGAATGATGCTAAAAATGTGGATACGAAACCCGTGAGTAACATAATAAACTGAATTACGAACCAGCCTGCAAAAAAGGAGTAAACTAATTCGGGACTTGTTTGAAAGAGGAGCGGTCCAGGCTTTATCCCTATTAAGACCATTGCTCCAAGCATAACTGCTGTAACCACATCTCCAGGGATTCCTAAAGCAAGGGCGGGAACTAATGCACCTCCCGTAACTGCGTTGTTCGTGCATTCTACTACTGCGACGCCTTCTAATATTCCTGTTCCAAACTTTTCCTTGTTCTTTGACCAGCTTCGAAGCTGATTATAGGCTAAGAATGTTGCTATAGTTCCTCCTGTGCCCGGTATTACACCGATTAATATTCCTATCACTGCGCCGACAAGAATTGGTATAATTATTGCCCTGAGTTCTTCCCTTGACAAAAATACTTCAGAAATTTTGTGTTGAACTTTTTCTTCTTTCCCCCTTTCCTCAAGGTTAAGCAGTATCTCAGACATGGCAAAGATTCCTATAAGGACCGGTAGCAGTTCAAAGCCCGCTGTTAAAGCGGGGATACCGAGGGTAAACCTTTCAGAGCCTCTGATATTTTCTATACCCACCGTGGCAAGAAATAGACCGAAAAGCCCAGAAACCAGGCCTTTAAGAATGTTTCTTCCTGATACGCTGGCAATGATAGTAAGTCCAAATATGGATAGGGAGAAGTAATCTGCTGGAGAAAACTTAAGAGCAAAAGCGGCAAGCTGAGGAGCTAATAATGCCAAGGTTATTCCACTCAGTATTCCTCCAGTTGTGGAAGCTATTAAAGCGGTTAATATGGCTTTTCCCGCCTTTCCCTTTTGAGCCAGCGGGTATCCATCAAGTAACGTGGCCGCAGCAGATGGGGTTCCGGGAACACCCAAGAGGATAGCCGATATAGAACCTCCAAACATTGATCCTGAATACATCCCAGCAAGCATTAAAAGGGCAGACTTGGGATCCAAGTAAAAGGTGAAAGGGAGAAGGAGGATAACGCCCATCGATGAAGTTATTCCGGGCAATCCTCCAACGATTATACCTCCTACGGTTCCTATGAGCATGAGGAGCAGATTTTGGGGATCAATGGCTATTTTTATCCCCTCAAGCCAATACTCTATCATTAAAAACCCTCCCGTTTTAGAATAGGGAAGGAGACGGCAAGGAAACTTTAAAGATATCGTGGAATATATAGTAGGTAGTTGCGGTTACTGCGATGCTTATTAAAATCCCACTTATGGTTTTCTTGAAGCCAAAAAGACGCATGGTGAACCACATTAGCAGAGGGGTTAGATATAGGAAACCTATGTAAGATACTAAATAGACATAAAGAAGGCTCAATAGGGTTAGCGTAAGAATTCTTTTTAATGATTCCCAAGAGTAAGACTCTTTAGCTGGAGCCGGATGAAGGATATCTTTGAGGAGAAGAAGACATCCACATGCTATTAATCCTACACTTAAAATTCTCGGATAGTCCCCTGGACCTATTCCTAAAGGAGATGTTTCCATCTCCAGCGTGGTTATTAATATTAAAGCTCCAAAACAAATGATTCCTATATCAATTGCCATGCTTATATTGAACCTGCTTCTCACCAAACGATCCTCCCAAAGTTAGTCCCCCCTACCCGAAAGATAGGGGGGACTCTGAAACTACTTGTATTTCTTTCCTAACTTGTTAGTTTTGATTAGATTCTCGTAATATTTATCATAATCCTGTATAAGTTTTGCGAATTCACTTGGGTTCTTGTAATCTATGGTGAGCGACATCTCTTTCGCTTTCTTTTGAAACTCGGGATCGTGGATGCATTTGGCTATGATATCGTGAAGCTTTTCTACGATTTCCTTAGGTGTTCCCTTTTGGAGGGCCACTCCTCTCCACATGCCGAATTGAAAGTCAAAACCTTGCTCCTTTGCTGTGGGAACATCGGGATATTTATCAAGCCTCTTTGTGCCAAAGACTCCTAATATTCTAAGTTGGCCAGCATCAACATTGGAAAGTCCTTCAGGTGCTGCCCCCATATAAGAATCGATGTGGCCTCCTACAAGGGCTGCAACTGCGGGAGCTCCTCCTTCAAAGGGGACATGGGTGAGCTTTATCTTCGCAAAGCTTTCGAAGGCTAATGCAGCAAGGTGGGTTCCTCCTCCAGCGCCACCATTTCCTATGGTTATTTTCCCTGGGTTTTGCTTGGCATATTCTACATAATCTTTTAGGTCTTTCCAGGGAGCATCTTTTCTAACGAGAATGTAACAGGGATCATGGACTACAAGGGCAACGGGCTCAAAGGAGTTGGCATCAAATTGAACGACATCCATGTGGGTTTTAATAAGTATCGGAGCGGCAAAGGAT
>LGFB01000071.1 GCA_001508835.1 bacterium 42_11 | reverse complement strand
TTTATCACTTTTATCTGAAGAGGCTACAAGGCCTGTTAAGGCTGAAAGGTTTAATTTGAGGGTTGTAGCTGTGGGAAGGTGTTGGGTAAGGGTATTTGCCGACGGGAAAAAGGTATTCGAAGGGACTCTCGTCAAAGGCGATGAAAGGACGTGGGAGGCTGAAGAGAGCATAGTGGTGAGATTCGGCAACATAAATGGAGTTAGAGTTTATTTCAATGGTGAAGAAGTAACTTTACCGCCAAGTAGGACAGGCGTTGTAGATATGACCTTTCCTCAATAAAGAGGTGTAATAGAATTGAAAGTGGCGATCGTCAGTTTGGGCTGTCCTAAAAATGAAGTTGATAGCGAGCTTATATTAGGAAGGTTGCTTAATGATGGTTTTGAGTATTCTTCTAATCTTGAAGGTGTTGATCTGGTAGTCTTAAACACTTGTGCTTTTATAGATTCAGCTATTGAGGAATCCCTCTCTTGGGTTAAGAGGTTAATTAAGCTCAAGGAGGATGGAGTTATAAAGCGAATAGCCCTTGTTGGATGCCTACCACAGAGGTTAGGAAGGAAGTTTTTGGAAAGGCTTGAAGATGTTGATTACTTTGCGGGCACGGGCTACCCTAATGATGTTGGGGCTTTTTTGGCAAATGCATTAAAGAAGGGGTTGAGAAGAGGAGTATTATTTAGGCCCTTTTCTGACAAATGGGTAGAGGATGGGACTCGTTTCCCTATAAAAAGGGGTTTCCATGCTTATATAAAGATAGCGGAGGGTTGTAACAACAGATGTAGCTATTGTGTGATACCCTATATAAGAGGGCCTTACAGGAGTAAACCGTTGGATGATGTTTTGCGAGAGGCTGAAGACTTTATAAGGTCTGGCAAAAAGGAGGTTATTTTAGTTTCACAAGATAGCACGCTCTATTCCTTTTCCCTTTCCCTGCTTTTAAAAAAGCTTGAAGAAATAAAAGGAGATTTTTGGATAAGGGTTCTCTACCTTCATCCTGCAAGAGTGACTAACGATTTAATAGAGACGATTCTTTCACTGGAAAAAGTTTGTTCTTATTTCGATCTCCCTATACAGCACGCAGATGATACGGTTTTGAGATTAATGAATAGACCTTATGGAGAGAAGGAACTTAGGGCTCTTTTCGGCAGAATTAGAGGCTTGGATGAACTTGCATGTTTGAGGACTACTGTGATGGTTGGCTTCCCGGGAGAAGGCAAACCTTCCTTTGATAGGCTTCTTAACTTCGTTTCTGATATCAAATTTGATAGGTTAGGAAGCTTTTTATACTCTCCCCAGGTGGAAGCTCCTTCTTATTTTCTTAAGCCTCCTCCATTAAGAGTTTCTAAAAGAAGAATAGATAAGCTAATGAAACTCCAAGCCGAGATTTCCGAAGAGCGGAATAACCTTTTTATAGGCAAAGTGTTAAGGGTCCTTGTGGAAAGACCTGGAATTGCAAGAAGTTATAGGGATACTCCTGAAATAGACGGTTTGGTTTATCTTGATGAGAATGTTAGTCCGGGAACCTTTGTAAAGGTTAAAATAACGAAGGCGAGGGAGTACGACTTATGGGGAGAAGTTTTACATTAAAGGAAAGCATAGCTTTTTACATGGCAACCGTTGGGGGTTTGGGGAAATCCTTGGAAGGAAGAATGCCGGGAACAGCGGTTACTCTTTTGGCCCTTTTGATAAGATGGATCTACGAAGCGGACTGGTATACCATATCTATTCTTTTCATTTTGGGAGTTTGGTCTTCTGAGCGATTATCTAAGTTTTTAGGGGAGAGAGACCCATCTCCCATAGTGATAGATGAGTTTGTTGGGTATTTTGTGGCTATGTGGAATTTGGATGAAATCATGCTCCTTCCTTCTTTTTTTCTGTTTAGGCTTCTTGATATCGTTAAGCCTTTTCCGGTAAATCTCTTTGAAAGGCTTCCTGGCGGTTGGGGTATAATGATGGATGACGTTGCAGCCGGTTTTTTAACTAATGGGTTAATTTTATTAGGATTATGGTTTTGGGGGATGGTGAGATGAGGGCTTTTATAATGTCTACTGGAGATGAAGTTTTTTTAGGTGAGGTAGAGGAAAAAAATGGTGGTTTTATAGCAAAGGAGCTTATTTCAAGAGGAATTGATGTTATAGCAAGAGCTGTGGTGGAAGATAATTTGGAAAAGATACTTGGTGTTCTGGATTTTGGGCTTAAGAGCGCAGAGCTTGTTATAATAACGGGGGGACTTGGTCCTACCCATGATGACCTTACGAGAGAGGCTGTTGCTTCATACTTTGGGGTTAATCTTGAGATAAGGGAAGAAGCACGGGAGTGGCTTGTTAAATTCTTTGATAAACTTGGTAGAGGAGTTCCTCCCTTGCAAGATAGGCAACTCTTTTTTCCCCAGGGATCCGAGATAATACCTAATGAGCTGGGAACGGCTTGTGGCTTTATATTGGAAAAAGGGGAAAATATCGTTATCGCTTTGTCAGGGGTGCCTTGGGAAGCTGAAAGAATGTTTACTAAGTATGTTCTTCCAAGACTTCCACGTTTGGAGGGAAACACTTTAAAGAGAATCCATACCACTGGTTTGAGGGAGGCAGAGGTTTACGCCAAGGTTAAGGAGCTTGGTTTTCAAGATGTCAAGGTGGGAATTTGTGCTTCTCCCTCAGGTGTGACTATTTATCTTAGAGGTGGAGAAGAAGAAGTTTCTGAAGCTGTGAATCTTTTGAAGAAGGTCTTAGACACTTATGTTTATGGTGAAGACGGAGAAACCTTGGAAGAAATTGTGGCTGAGCTTTTACAAAAAAGAGGATTAACTTTATCTACAGCAGAGTCCTGTAGCGGTGGACTTTTGTCTCATAGGTTGACTAACATTTCTGGTAGTTCAAGGTATTTTAGGTGTGGTGTTGTAAGCTATAGCAATGAGGCAAAGGGAAGCTTGCTTGGGATTCCTATTTCCTTAATAAGAGATGTAGGAGCCGTTAGTGCTGAGGTTGCGGAGAGAATGGCAAAGGGGGTAAGGTCTTTGGGGGGGAGCGATATAGGAATAGGCATTACGGGGATTGCGGGTCCTACCGGGGGCACACGAGAAAAGCCAGTAGGCACTGTTTACATTTCTCTGGCTTGGGATGATGGGACATATGTTGAAAAGAACGTTTTTCCTGGAAATAGGGAGATGGTGAAGTTTAGAACTACTCAAAGGGCTTTGGACTTATTGAGAAGATTTCTTTTGGGGGTGGTCCCCTTTGGGCAAGAGAGAGATAGTTAGATCTTTCATATGTATAGACCTTCCAAGCGATATCAAGAGGTCGATCTATGGTTTTGTGTCTGAGGCTAAAAAGCTAGACAGTAGCGTTAAATGGGTCGAGGAGCAAAATCTTCATCTTACCTTGAAGTTTTTGGGGGAGGAGCCTGTCACCAAGGTGGACAAAATAAGAAATCTTTTGTCAAAGATGATACCTAATCTTAAGTTGTCTTCATTCAGACTAACCTTAAAGGGTTTTGGTGTTTTCCCCGATTGGAACCGCCCGAGGGTGATATGGCTTGGAATCGAGGGGGAAGGCGTAGGTCAACTTAAAATTTTGAGAGATTTTATCGAAGCTGAAGCCAGAAAACTGGACTTCGTTAAGGACAGCAAATCTTTTTCTCCTCACATTACTTTGGGCAGAGCCAAAAGTGGAAAAATTTCCTCTATGCTAAGAGCTTATTTGGAGGAAAGGAATGATATGTTTTTGGGTGAATTTATGGTAGGAGATGTTATACTTATGAAAAGTCACTTGCTTCCCAGAGGACCGGTTTACACCCCAATAGCTATTTTCCCTTTGAAAGGAGGGCAGGAATGACTTTGGATAAGGTATCTTCAGAGAGGGAGAGAATGCTTAAGGAGGCTATATCGAGAATAGAAAAGAGTTTTGGCAAAGGAGCAATAATGAGATTAGGCGAAGAAAGTCTTACTACTGTTGAGGTGATTCCTTCGGGAATTCTTCCACTTGATATAGCTTTGGGAGTAGGAGGATTTCCGCGAGGGAGAATAGTTGAAATATTTGGGCCTGAAGGTTCAGGTAAGACCACGGTGGCGCTGTATCTCATAGCTTCTGCTCAGAAATTGGGAGGAGTGGCAGCTTTTATAGATGCGGAGCATGCTTTGGATCCTCGGTATGCTAAAAGATTGGGAATAAAAGTAGAAGATTTGCTTTTATCGCAACCCGATAGTGGTGAACAGGCTTTAGAGATAGTCGAAACCTTGGTGAGAAGTGGGGCAGTTGATGTCATAGTTGTGGATTCGGTGGCAGCTCTTGTTCCCCAGGCAGAAATAGAGGGAGCAATGGGGGATGCTCACGTTGCTCTACAGGCCAGATTAATGTCGCAAGCATTGAGGAAGCTTACAGCCGCTGTTGGTAAAACGAGGAGCATTGTAGTATTTATAAACCAGATTAGAGAAAAGGTTTCTACAGGTTACTACTTTGGTCCTACGGAGACCACACCTGGAGGAAGAGCATTGAAGTTTTATTCTTCACTGAGGCTTGATGTTAGAAGGGGAGAAACTATAAAACAAGGTCAGGAAACGCTGGGGTCTAGGGTTAAAGTGAAGGTTGTGAAGAATAAGGTTGCTCCTCCTTTTAGGGAAGCAGAGTTTGACCTTATTTACGGTGAAGGCGTTTCGAGAGCATCGAGTGTGCTAGAGGGGGCTTTGCTCCTTGGGGTAATTAGGCAAAGCGGTTCTTGGTTTTACTTTGGCGAGGAACGTCTCGGTCAAGGTAAAGAGACAGCCAAGAATTATCTTCAGGAAAACCCACATTTGATGGACGAGATAGAAAAGGCAGTTTTAGAAAGGCTTAGGGGAGAAGAGACAAGAGGGCAAGATAAAGAGGCTTCTCAAAAAGAAGATCTCTTCAACGAAAGAAGTAAGAAATAGCTTTTCTTTTGCAAGATTCTTCCTTAAAGATCCTTGAAAATGGAATAAGGGGGTGATTACCATCGGAATTTTTTATCTTATTAACATCCTGATGGCTGTATCAGGAGGTATTGCAATCGGATACTTACTGAGAAGATACTTGTCCGAAAAGAGGATTAAATCAGCTGAAGAGATAGCAAAAACAATCTTGAATAATGCTGAAAAAGAAGGAGAAAAAATAAAGAGGGAAAAGATACAAGAAGCTAAGGACGAGATTTATAGACTAAGAAATGAATGGGAGAGAGAGTATAGGGAGAGGAAGGTCGAGCTTCAAAGGTTTGAGAGGCGGATTTTACAGAAAGAAGAAAGTCTTGAAAGGAGAAGCGAAGCCCTTATTCGTCGGGAAGAGGAGTTAAAGCTGAGAGAGAAGGAAATAGAGGAAATTAGAAAAGAAGCTGAGAGATTAGTGGAGGAACAAAGGGCCACATTAGAAAGAATAGCGGGATTGAGTTCTGAAGAGGCGAGGGCTCTTCTTCTTGAGGAGGTTAAGAAGGAAATTGAAGGGCATGTTGGTTTGATGATAAAGGAAATGGAGGCCCAGGCTAAGAGGGAGGCGGAGCGTAAAGCGAGGGAAATAATTTCTCTTGCAATTCAAAAGTGTGCAGTGGACCATGTGATTGAAGCCACGGTTTCTGTGGTTCCGCTTCCCAATGACGATATGAAGGGTAGAATAATCGGTAGAGAAGGAAGAAATATAAGAACCTTTGAAACGATAACTGGTGCTGATTTGATAGTCGATGATACTCCAGAGGCTGTGATAGTTTCGTGCCATAACCCAATAAGGCGTGAGATAGCAAGGAGAACGCTAGAAAAACTAATAGCTGATGGTAGGATTCATCCTGCCCGTATAGAAGAGATGTATGGGAAAGCATTAAAGGAAGTGGAGGAGGATATAAGAGAGGCAGGAGAAGATGCTATTTTTCAGACAAAGGTTGGCAGAATGCATCCTGAGCTTATCAGGCTTTTAGGTATGCTAAAATATAGAACCAGCTATGGGCAAAATATGTTAACTCATTCCCTTGAGGTTGCATATATTGCTGGCGTTATGGCTGCTGAGCTGGGGGAAGATGTCCTTTTAGCAAAGAGGGCAGGTCTGTTACATGACATAGGTAAGGCTATCGATACCGATGTTGAAGGAACACATTCCTGTATAGGAGCGGAGCTTGCCAAAAAATATGGAGAATCTGAGGAAGTAATACATGCTATAGAAGCTCATCATGGTGAAGTAGAGCCTAAAACTGTTATAGCGGTTTTAGTTCAGGCTGCCGATGCTATATCCGCTTCAAGACCTGGAGCGAGAAGAGAAAGTTTTGAAGAATACATAAAGAGACTAGAAAACTTAGAGAGAATAGCTTCTTCCTTCAATGGCATCGAGAAAGCCTATGCTATCCAAGCAGGAAGAGAGGTAAGAGTAATAGTTAAGCCGGAATTTGTAGATGATGCCCTTTCTGCAAAACTTGCTTATGATATAGCAAGGAAGATTGAAAGCGAGCTAAAATATCCTGGCCAGATAAAGGTGACGGTTATAAGAGAGACAAGGAGCGTGGACTATGCAAAGTAATATTTTAAAGGTTCTCTTTGTAGGAGATGTTGTAGGGAGTCCTGGGCGGAAGGCCCTTAAGGAGTTGCTCTCTCCCCTTAAGGAAGAGCTTAAGGCGGATGTAGTAATAGCTAATGCTGAAAACGCGGCTGGTGGTTTTGGTTTAACGCGGAGCGTAGTAGAAGAAGTGCTTTCCGCTGGTGTTGACGTAATTACCACGGGAAATCACGTATGGGATAAAAAAGAGGGGGTTGAACTCCTCCAAAAGGGGGAGTACCCCCTCTTGAGACCTTACAACTATCCTGCTAAAGCGCCTGGTAAGGGTTATATAGACTTAGGAAATGTTGTTGTGGTTAACATGCAGGGAAGGATATTTATGCCTCCCATCAATTGTCCCTTTGAAAAAATGGAGGAGCTTTTATCGAAGCTTGAGGAGGTTAGAAAACCTATCATCGTGGATTTTCATGCAGAGGCTACATCGGA
>LGFB01000070.1 GCA_001508835.1 bacterium 42_11 | reverse complement strand
AAGGTTTCCAATAATAAAAAGGTAATTATAGGTTCTATGATTAACCTTGATGCTGTTGTGAATCTTGTTCTAAATACTCTTTCCGTGGACTCCCTTGATGGTATAGGTATAGCTTGTGCTGGGAAAGAAGGCAATTTTGTCTCTGATGATTTTTACTGTGCTGGGGTCATGGTTTCGAGACTGCGGGACTTTTTAGGAGATGTAGAGCTTAATGATGCCGCTCTTGTGGCTGAAAGCTGGGCTTTAAAAAGCGATGCCTTTGACGTTTTTCTGAATTCAGCGAGCGGTAAGAACGCCATAATCCATGGAAGATATAAAGATGTGGAGTTTTGTTCTAAACTTAATTTGTTTGATATTGTTCCCTTTGCGATAGATGGGGGAGAGGTGCTATTGGAGGATGCTTTACTGGAAAAAATATGACTTAGAATGTATATCTAAGAAAGATAGGAAGATGGGGCCTTTTGGGTCTAACGTATTGCGGGGCAAATTTGGAGCAGAATTTAGGAGGCTCGTGTGTATAAGAAAGGCTTCCGATTGCATAAAATGTATGCTCAGGACCTCCTGTCCTTATGCCATAATTTTTGAAACTTCTCCGCCGCCTCTAACTAAAATCATGCGTAAATACGAAACTGCTCCCCGCCCTTTTGTTATATACTTTCCATTCAAGAACCTTTCCCTCGCCGAAGGGGATAAGGTAATCATAGAGTTAACCCTTATTGGTAGAGCTAACGAATATCTTCCTTACTTTGCTTATTGCTTTTCGAATGTATTGAGAAGTTTGGATTTTGAGATTAACTCCTTATCATTTAACGGGAAAAACCTTTTTAAGGGTGATGGCATAGATTTCCCTACAGAGGACTATAACTATCTTAAATTTGACCTTGATGAGGATTTATCCCCATTTTTGGTAGAGCTTATCTTAGAGTCTCCCTTAAGGCTTGTTTTTAATGGAGAGGTTTTAGATATTCCGCAATTTTCTGCCCTGATGAGGAATTTCTTTAGGAGAATAGTTCTTTTAGATTACTTCCACTGTGGAGGAGATGGCCAGTATCCTTTTAAAGATGTATTGAGTATGCTTGACGAAGTTAACATAGTAAGCTTTTCATTAAACGAGGGGATTTTTGAAAGGTTTTCCCATAGGCAAAGGCGAAGGATTCCTTTTTACGGAGTTATGGGAAGTGTAAAGTACAAGCCCGTTTTCGCTTTTCTCTTACCCTATTTGAGAGCTATGAGGGAGCTTCATGTGGGCAAAAACACGACATTTGGTTTCGGGAGGGTGGCTTTGGGTAGTTTAAGCGTCGCGGGGTGACATTTTTATGTTTCGTTCCCCTTTAGTTTCTGATTTTGGATTTGATCATGAGCGACGCGCCTATGGTGTCATTTTTGAGCCTCTTAGAAGGAGATTTTCCTCTTTAGACGGGGTGAACCTGAATCTGGTAGTCCAGCCCAATATTCTATCTTCTATTCCTGATTCGCTTATAATTTCCAATAACCTCCCTATAAATTCGATCTCCTTAACCTCCTTAAAAACGGGCTTGAATCGGTTTTTTTTCTCCCGAGTTTAGTCACATAAGAGGTTTTGTGATATTCGATTCACCAAAGATTTAAAGATTTTCAAGGGATACTCTGGATTCACACGGAAGGGGCTGAGAGGAACAACATAAATTATGAGGAAGCGGAAGTGGTTAAAAAACTGCTGGTCAAGATTAATGAACTTCGAGAATTCCATATCTTTATTGGTGTAACTACGCCGTTTCGCAGTCAAGCGGATTTCCTTCGAAGACATATTTCCGACATGCTCTTTTGAGCTTCTCCATTAGGAATTTTTGTTTGGTAAGGGAGGGTAGAAAGGTGACGTGGAGTTTACTTTATACGCTTGGTAATAATGATTTACAATTATATAACGGCAATTCGGAAAGGATAGATATAAGAAACAATTTTAGAGAGAAAACAAAAGAGCTCTATTTAAGACTTTCTGAAGAAAAATTCGATACTAATAAGAAGAAAGATAGCATTCTGCTTCCCGATGTAAGAATATTTTTCCCCATGTTCCCTACTTTCCTGAGATTTGGTATTAAAGAAGAAAAGGGACTTCCCGATTCCATATATTTGTTTGCTACAGACCAGGAAGCTCCTCACCCTCAGGACACCATATATCTTGCGAAAATTATAGAGGACCATTTCCTACCCAAGAGCTATGGGAAGGGTTTTAAGGGGAAA
This sequence comes from bacterium 42_11, assembly GCA_001508835.1. Taxonomy (GTDB): domain Bacteria; phylum Synergistota; class GBS-1; order GBS-1; family GBS-1; genus 42-11. Next base: position 4,758 of record LGFB01000070.1, on the reverse strand, counting down.
GTTTCCATTAAGGTGATAAAGGGCAATCCGGCGAGCCATGAGGAGATGAGCGAATTTTTCATGAACTTCATTAATGAGGAGGAAGAGAAGCTTAAATCTTTTTCAGTTAATTATGTTCAGGTTACTGCGGGCACCCCTGCGATGTGTTTCTCTCTGATACTTGCTTTAAGAAACATTCCCGCTCCATTGAAGATATTTAACCTTATGAAAATCGCTGATGGGAAAGAAACCCAGGTTAAGGAAAGTGTATTCCTTGAAAAGCTCGTTTTTTCTGAGCGTAAGGCCGTTATTAAGAGATTGATAGATTCTTACAGCTATGCTGATGCCTTAAAGGAGCTTGAAGAGTCCGGGCTTTTCGGGGCTTCCGAACTAAAGTCGCTCCTTAGGGCGATGAAATTAAGAAGGCTGTTTGACTTCAAGAATGCCCGTAATTGCGTAGGAGATCTTAAAAAGGATTTTCCAGGGAGGAAAAAATTTTGGGACTACTTCTCTAATACTTTGGGAAGCATTCAGAAGATGAGCGATGCTAAATTTCGCTTAAAAGCTTCCTTTGAGGAGATGGAGATATACTTGAAGAAAGGGGAATATCACTCTGCCTGTGCTGCCCTATTTAACTTCACAGATCTTTTGCTCAGTGTTGCATTTGATAAGCTAAAGGAGGAAGGGATAGTGGAAAAGCTAAAGAATGAAGCGAATCTTCCCGATGAGAAGGGCATTTTATCGAGCGCCATCGAGAAAATTAAGAAGGCAGGGGCGGATGAAGAGGGAAAGCTGAATTTTATTGAAAAGAAGGCAATTTTATCGTATGCCATCGAAAAGATGAGGGAGGAAATAGTTAAGCCCATAGAAGAAATAGAGCGTGTCTATTCTATTATTTGCGATAAGGACGTAGAGTCCAGGATAGAGCGCTTAAGAGAGCTAAGAAACAAAGGGCCTTTTGCTCATGATGTGGTCCAATTTCCTGAATCGCAGGTAAAAGATTTAGAGGAAGTTTATAGGGTATTTAAAGAACGATTCGGTTTTAAAGAGAACTTCTATGATGAGGCTAATAGGATATTGAAGGAAGAGCTTGACAGGCTCTATTAAGGGGCTGACAAAAGATGGAGGATTTAAAAGATGTTCTTGAGAAGGCTAAAGCTCTCATAGAGCGCGGGGAGCAAAGGGAAGCTGAGGAGCTATTAAAAAACCGCTTTCCTGCTCACGGCGTGGTTGATAGCAACTTGCATCTTGAAGCCTTTAAGACCCTTAAGGCTTTGGGATTAAATAACTTAGCTGAGCAAGAATTGTGTCTCTCTTTAAGGGACGATGAAGAAAACATGTTCGCTCTTGAATGCTTAATAGAAAGCTACATAGACAGCGGGAGACTTGATGACGCCGAAAGGCTTTTAAAAAGATTTCTCGGCAGGCGCAAGGAAAAACACCTTTACCTTTTGCTTGCAAGAATATATGAAATTCAAGAAAGGTATGAGGAACTGAAGGCCCTTTGTGAGGAGGCATTATCTTTAAGTGGTGACTCCATCTTTAAGGAGATTCTTAAAAGTTTGAAAGAAAAGGACCAGGAGATCATAACTGAAGAGCTTTTGGTTCCTTCCGAAATTCACCTCGCTAAATATCTTTCTCTTTTTAGGGGAAGAGATGGAGTTCATGCCAGACAATGGGTTACGCCAAGGGGAGAGGTAGGTTTCACGCCGATAAGGGAGCCGTTAACGTTGAATCAGGTAAAGAATCACATTCTCGGGAATTATACACTTGGGATATATCAGCTCAGAGAAGATAACACCGTTTGTTTTCTGGCTTTCGATATTGATGTGGCGAAGGCTGAGCTTTCTTCTTACCTTTCTTCTCCCTCTGTAAAGAACAGAATAGACCAGGAGCTAATCTCTTTGGCTTCTAAAATTTCTCGAAGCTTCGACGAACTTGGACTTAAGTCTTACATAGAATATTCTGGTTTTAAGGGCTATCATGTTTGGGTTTTATTTAAAAAGCCGATATCGGCATTAAAAGTTAGGGAATTCGGTTTATCGTTAATGGAGTCTTTAAGACCCTTTCCGGTTGATGTTTCTGTCGAGCTTTTTCCCAAGCAAGCTTACATTAAGAGCGGAGGTTTAGGGAACTTAATTAAGCTTCCTCTTGGGGTTCATAAAAGAACGGGGAGAAGAAGCTTATTTGTAACTCCCGATGGAGGACCTTATGAGGATCAACTATCTTATCTGCTTTCCATGGAGCTGGTTTCTGAAGATGAGTTTAGCGAAGCTTGTAAATCTTTAGGTAACTTGATTAGGACCGTTTCTGTAGAGGTTCTTCAGGAAGATATTCCTCAGAGAGAGTTCATCCTGGAAGAGGATAAGGAGTTTATGATCATAAAATCAAGGTGTAATGTAATAGCCAAACTTTATGAAAAGAGCAAAAGCGGTTTTCCTTTAACTGGTCCTGAGATATCGGTAATAACCTTTACGCTTGGTAACCTTTCTAATGGAGATAAGGTGGTGAACTCTATTTTAAGCTTATCTGGTGTGCAGAACAAAAGGGTTTATTTAAAGAGCAAACTAAGTGGTTACCCCATGAGCTGTCCTAAGATAAGGTCCAAAATTCCTGAAATAACTAAGGATAACTGCACGGAATGTTTTGCCGGCAAAAACATCGAAGGCTATCCAACTCCTCTTCTTCATCTTAAAGCTGCTGAGCGTGAAGAACCCGATGAGTTAGTAATGGTTATGGAATATATAAGGGTTAGAAAGATTTTTGAGGAAGCTAAAATGGAGCTTAAAAGGGTGGAAAACTCCATAGCTAACTATATGCAGGAGAGGGGTTTGGAAAAGATTCGTGTGGAAGGATATACATTAAAGTTCGATGGAGAAAACATTATCTTGGATGTAGGATAAAATGGTTGTCTATGTTTTGGAGCAAGGTGCAGAACTTTCCGTTCACGGAGGTAGAATAGTGGTTAAGATAGGTGATGAAGTGGTAAGAAGCTATGCCGATGGCAGTGTTGAAAAAATTATTCTACTGGGGAACGTTCGTTTATCTCCTTATCTGATAAGCTATTCTCTTAGAAAAGGGATAGAGGTAGTTTTTCTCTCTTCAAGGGGTGATTATAGGGGAAGGCTCCAGGGCAAATTTTCTAAAAATATTTTTCTTAGGCTTATGCAGTATGAGAAATGCAGGGATATGAATTTTAAGCTAAGTCTGGCTAAGGAATTTGTTAGGGGGAAAATAAGGAACTCCATATCTCTTTTGCAAAAGTATAGGTGGGAGACGAAAAATCGGGAGATAGGCGAGGCATGTTCCTTTTTGCGTTCGCTCTTGATGAAAATAGAATTTTGTCCCTCTTTGGAGTCTTTGATGGGGATAGAGGGCACTGCAGCGGAATCCTATTTCAGAGCACTAAATTTATGCGTTAAGAACGATATATTTAAGTTCTCCTCAAGGACTCGTCGTCCTCCAGAAGACCCGGCTAATGCAGTTTTAAGTTTTCTTTATACTTTGCTTTTTAGTTTTGTGGAATCGGCTTTGTATAAAGAGGGGCTCGACCCTTACATAGGGTTCTATCACTCCATAGACTATGGAAGGCCCTCTTTAGCTCTTGATTTAATGGAAGAATTTAGACCGTGCATGGATAGAATATTTTTAAAACTTTCCAACAAAAGAATGTTGCTTTTGGGAGATTTCCGCTTCTTTCAAGAGGATGAAGAGGATTCTGCAGGAGTCTACCTTACTTATGAGGGAATGAAAAAGGTTATAGCCGAATTTCAAGGACAAATTAGGACACGCTCGCTTGATAGCGCTATTAATGCGCAGGTTCATGCCTTGTCCAAAGCGATAAAAGGGGAGTCTACTTATTCTTCGTATATACTAAGGCCATGAGTAAGAGGTATTATGTTATATCCTACGACATAAGTGACGATAAAAAGAGAGAGATGATGGCAAAGCTTCTTGAAAGATATGGCGTAAGAGTCCAGAAAAGCGTATTTGAATGCTATGTTGATGAAAAGCTTATTATAGAGATAAAGAGGAAGGCTTCTTCCATTATAGATATGGAAACCGATTCTGTGAGATTTTACCTGCTGTGTAAAAGATGTGTGGAAACGATAGAGTTCATAGGAAAGACACCAAGTTTAGAGGAAGGAGAGATAGACATAATTTAATGTTAGTGATATCATTATAAAAGAGGCGAAAAGCACCTTTTAGGATGAACTTTGACAATTAAATATTGTTTATACAATCCTCGGATGATACTGACATGGAAAAAATTAAATAATTTCGTGAGACATCTGAGGAATTCGGAGTTTAGCAATATCAACGCTTTTCCATGCCTAAGTTGTTTAGCAATTCACGGTAGAATTTGAAAGAGGTATCACTCGAGTTTTTCGGTATTAGCGAACAAAAACTTGTCCTTTTTAAAGCGTTTTTGTTTTTCCACCCCCCTTGGGGGTGGAAAAACTCCCTGAGGAAAAAGGGATTGCGACAACATAATCGCGAACATAATTCTCCATTTCGTTTCCCTCCTTGTGGAAAAACTCCCTGAGGAAAAAGGGATTGCGACTTTTTGAAAGCCTCGAATTTGAATCTGTTCATAAGTGGAAAAACTCCCTGAGGAAAAAGGGATTGCGACATTATCCCTCCTTATGGAGAGATTTTCAATATTCAATTGTCAAGGTGGAAAAACTCCCTGAGGAAAAAGGGATTGCGACTTATCAGCAACGGTCAGCTTTGGTGTATCAGTATAATCTCGTGGAAAAACTCCCTGAGGAAAAAGGG
>LGFB01000069.1 GCA_001508835.1 bacterium 42_11 | reverse complement strand
TTAATGAGGTTATGGAGATATCTGACAGGATAACGGTGATGCGAAAGGGAGTTGTTGTAAACACTGTAGATAAGGATAAGACCTCTCCTGCTGAGCTTGCCAAGATGATGGTTGGTAGGGAAGTGCTTTTTAAGATGGAAAAGACGACTAAGACTATAGGGGATGTTGTTTTTAAGGTAGAAAACCTTGAGGCCTATAATGATAAAGGAATAAAAGCCTTGAAGGGTATTTCCTTTTCCATAAGAGAGGGAGAAATCCTTGGTATAGCTGGTGTTGCTGGTAATGGCCAAAGGGAACTTGCGGAAGTCTTGGTAGGTTTGAGGAAAGCTTCGAACGGTAAGGTCTTTTTGGATGGGGAAGATATAACGAATAAGGGAGCGAGGTTTTTTATAGATAAGGGTGGGGGATTTATCCCCGAAGATAGAAGAAAATATGGCATAGCTCCTAACCTTACGGTGGTTGAGAATCTCTTTCTTAAAAGCTATAGGGTTCCTCCCTTTTCGAGGGGACCCTTTTTGAATTTGGAGTATATGGATAGGGTTGCTGATTCTCTGATTGATAAATACGATATAAAAATTTCGGGAAAGAATATGCCCGTAAAACTTCTTTCCGGAGGAAATCTTCAAAGGCTGATTCTTGCAAGGGAACTTGAAGGGAAGAAGAAGCTACTTATCGCTTTTCATCCCACATGGGGGCTTGATATTGGTGCAATGGAATTCGTATATGGAAGAATCCTTGAGGCTGCATCCAAAGGGACAGCGGTTTTACTTATAGCTGGTGATTTAGAGGAGATTTTTGCTCTCTCGGATAGAGTCAAGGTTATATATGAGGGAAAGCTCTATGGTGATTTTCCTCCGAAGGAAGAGTACCTTCACGAAATTGGCATGCTAATGGCGGGAATGGGGGAGAATTGGGATGAGATTGAGTTTTGAACCTAGGGTTGAAAGCAGCAAACTTTTCGAAATTTCGATGATGCTTCTCTCTGTGGGTTTGGCCTTTTTGATTTTCACTTTGTTCATGTTCTTTACGGGTAGGGACCCTGTGGGGGCTTATAAAACGATGTTCATTTGGGCCTTTATGCGGAAGGTTGGTTTAGAGGGAACTTTAATAAAGTTCTCCACCCTTTCATTGATAGCACTCGGATTGATATTAGCCTTTAAGATGAAGGTTTGGAACATAGGAGGGGATGGTCAGTTTTATGTGGGAGCCATGTTTACAACCTTCTTAGCCTTGTTCTTTCTACCATCTTTGCATTCAGCCCTTCTTATTCCTCTTTTAGCCTTAGGTGGTTTCATTGGTGGTAGTATATGGGCTTTTCTCCCCGGTTTGATGAAGGCCTTCCTTGGTGCAGATGAAATAGTTGTAACTTTAATGCTTAACTATATAGCTATACTTTGGACTGACTATCTGGTTTATGGAGCGTGGAAGGACCCTGGAAGCTTCGGTTTCCCCATGACACCCATTTTCCCTGATAGTGCAAAACTTCCTTATATATGGGGAAAGGTCCACATGGGAATATTGGTTCCTATAGCCTTGGCTCTTGTGTTGAGAGTGATTTTAGAGCGCACCAGGTGGGGGTTTGAGATAAAGGTTATAGGGGACAATCCAGATGCGGCTTCCTGTGCTGGCATGAATATTAGGAAGAACATAATTCTAACGCTGATGATTAGCGGTGGTATTGCCGGTCTTTCGGGAGCGCTCTATGTTATGGGGGTTCAGCATCGGTTACAGCATGGTTTTTCGCCGGGTTATGGTTATACCGCTATAATAGTAGCTTGGCTTTCTAGGCTACATCCTGTAGCCGCGCTTCTCGTTTCTTTCTTCTTAGGGGGCATATTCGTGGGTTGTGAAATTCTCCAGATAGTCATGAAGCTTCCCATTTCCGTAGTATATATTTTTCAAGCTATCTTGTTTATTTGCGTTTTAATTGGAGATGTTCTGATAAGGTATAAAGTAAGGGTTGTGAGGTGAGCGCTATTGCTTGAAGCCATCTTTACGGCTGCGATTAGAGCGGGGACTCCACTTCTTTATGCCACGTTAGGAGAAATCTTTGCTGAAAGGTCGGGAGTTCTTAATCTCGGCTTAGAGGGACTGATGCTTGTTGGGGCTTTGGCGGGTTTTGTTGGCTCCTATGTTACCTCTTCGGTATGGTTTGGCGTATTGTTAGCTCTTTTAGTTGGTGGAATGTTAGCTTTTCTTTATGCCTTCTTAACCGTGACTTTGAGGGTTAATCAAGTGGTAGCTGGATTGGCTTTGACCATGCTTGGTATGGGCTTGAGCGGTTATTATGGCCAATCCTTTATAGGAAAAACGGCTCCCCAGTTTTCACCCGTTCCAGTTCCTCTTTTGAGCAAGATTCCTTTTGTTGGAGATGTCCTTTTTTATCACGATCCCTTGGTCTATCTGGCTTATATTCTTGTCCCTCTCTCCTGGTTTTATATATTCAAAACGAGGTTCGGTATGAATTTAAGGGCGGTTGGTGAAGACCCTAAAGCTGCCGATGCCGTTGGAATAAATGTTTTTAAAACGAGATATATTTACGTTACCTTTGGAGGGATGTTAACTTCTTTGGGAGGAGCATATCTCTCATTGGCTTATACGTCCATGTGGATAGAGAATATGAGCGCGGGAAGGGGATGGATCGCTGTAGCTCTCGTTATCTTCTCTGCATGGGACCCATTGAGGGCTTTATTGGCTTCTTATCTCTTTGGAGGAGTTGCCTCCTTGCAACTTAGGATTCAGGCTATGGGTTCTGCTATTTCTCCCCACCTCCTCATGATGCTCCCTTATGCCTTGACCATAGCGGTTCTTTCCTTCATATCCAGCGAGGGTGTGAGAAGAAGAATTGGGGCTCCTGTTGCTTTAATGAAGCCCTATTCAAGGGAGGAAAGGGAATATTAAGGAGGTGTTTAAGGGAATGTTTGGGAAGCTAAGCTTTGGGGGTTTTTCTTCACGCTGTAAAGAAGCTTTGACAATAATGGATTATGTGGATGCAATGAGGAAGGGCAAGATAAAGGAAAAACCTAAAGCAGCTTATGGGCCGCACGAGCGACTTTTAAAGATCTTTGAATCCATATTTGATGTTGAGGCTAAGGCTGGGGAGGTGGCTCGAAGGCTTCTTGATACCGTTACTGATATGAGCAGATTTGATGTGGAAATAAGCCACATATCCAGTCGCCTCAAGGAGCTCGTTGATGAGATGGCCTCCTTAAGCCAGTCTAATTTGGCGGTCGTTGAGGAAACCACAGCGGGCATGGACGAAGTTACTCGCTCTATTCAAGTTATTACCGATAAGCTCGGTAGCGTAAGGGAAGGTGCTGAGCTTCTCCAGCAGAAGAATGATGAGAGCATAAAGCTTCTTGCCGAAGTAAACTCCTTGAAAGAGGTTCTCGTTTCTCAAACTGAGGTCATGGCAAATACGATGGGGGAGCTTATAGGGCTTATAAGGAAGGTTGAAAATATCGTTGGAAGTGTTGAGCAGATTGCAGAGCAAACGAACCTTCTCGCTCTTAACGCTGCCATAGAAGCGGCCAGAGCGGGGGAGGCAGGAAGGGGCTTTGCTGTGGTTGCTGAGGAGATAAGGAAGCTTGCTGAAAGCACGAGGAATAACCTCAATGAGATGCGTCAATTTACTAAGACTATTCAAGAGAAGGCGGGAGAAAGTGAAAAGAGCCTTCGTGCAACAAGCGAGGCTACTTCCAGAATGAGCGAGAAAATAGATGTTATCAACGGGACTATAAGGAAGAACATAGAAATGTTCCATGATATTTCAACCAGCATAGAGGAAATAAGCCAATCGGCAGAAACTATTACCGCCTCATCTGAGGAAGTCAAAGCTGCCATGGATTCCTTGGCTAAGGATTCCGAGCATTTGAGCGCGCTTGCCGAAACCATAGAAAAGGTTTCTCAAGACCTGTTGGAGCAGTCAAGACGCATTTACGAACTTGATAATATATTTTCTGAAGTTATGAAGGAGCTCTTTGAGAGTTTGAAAGAAGGGTATTATACCGTTTCTAAGGAGGAGATTATAGGTGTTATCAATAAGGCTTTGTCAGCTCATAAAAATTGGATTAAGACTCTCAGGGATATAGTAGATAAAGGGGAGCTCCTTCCCCTTCAGGTAGATCATACGAGATGTGCCTTTGGGCACTTTTATTATGCCGTGCCGGTGACTATCGAAGCTGTATCTTCTGATTGGAGGGCCATAGAGGAGCCCCATAGGAAGCTTCATGAAGCTGGCAAGAAGGTTATTGATGCCATTAAAAGGAAGGATAAAGGTTCGGCATTAAAACACTATGAGGAAGCAGAGAGATTGTCTCAGCAATTGGTAAGCATGTTAGGCGGTATATTGGAAAAACTTTCTGGTGGAGAGGAAAAGAGGATAGCCCTTAAAAAGTAGGAGAATTAAAGGAAGAAAAAAGGGCTACCCTAAAACTCGGAAGGGGTAGCCCTTTTTTGTTTTAAAGCATGCTTTTTAAAGCTTTTCCAAGTCTTGCGCTTCCTTCCATTAGTGTTTCAGGTTCGAGTAAGGAAAATGCTAAACGGATGTAATTTTTCCCTTTTTCAGGTTCTACGAAGAAACCTGTTCCGGGAACGATTCCTACCTTGTATTCTTGGACTGCCTTAAGGGTTAACTCTTCCGAATCGACCTTCTCGGGAAGCTTAACCCAGAAGAAGAATCCACCTTGGGGTATCACATACTCTGTTCCAAGTGGCTTGAGATGCTCGTTTAATCCTTTAGCCAGAGCGTCTCTTTTTTCTCTATATACGCTTCTGAGCCTGTTAACATGTTCCTTAAGGTTCTTCTTCAAGAGAATTTTATGTAGTGCACTTTGTAAGACCATTGGAGGACATAGTTCCATGGAGTATTTGACAAGTGTGGTTTTTTCCACAACCTCTTTGGGTCCCATGATCCATCCTATTCTTAGGCCTGGAACTATGACTTTGGAAAAGCTTCCCAAAGATAGAACTCTTTCCGTATCTATCGTGTTTATCGAAGGTAGGGCATCGCTTTCATAGCTCATGAAGTGATAGGGGTCATCTTCGACAATGAAGAAGTCATACTTTTTCGCGAGCTCAACCAATCTCTCTCTTCTTTCCCATGCGAGGGTCACCCCAGCGGGGTTATGAAAATTGGTTATGGTGTAGAGAAACTTTATTCTCTCCTTTTGAAGCGCCTTTTCAAGTTCCTCTACTATGAGGCCGTTTTTGTCCATGGGAATGGAGACAAAACTGGCTTCGTATTTCTTGAAGATTAACATTGCCTCCGCATAAGTAGGAGCTTCAACCGCTATTTTATCTCCCTTTTCGAGGAAGGTCTGAGCTAATATCTCGAGTGCCTGCTGGGAGCCGAGGGTGAATACGATATTCTCCTCATTGAGGTTTTTGTTTATTATTCCCCATTCTTTGAACCAGTTCATTGTAAAGGTTTTGAGCTCGGGTAACCCTCCCGCTATGGTATATCTTAAAGCGTGAGGGCCCTGTTCGTCGATTACTTCGGCAATTGCTTCTTTGAATTCTTCTGTAGGATAAAGTTTGGGATCAGGTTCTCCCGGCGCCAAAGATATGGTTCCCGGTGCTCTCATGAGCTTCAGCATCTTCTCGATGCCCGAAGGCTTGACCCGATCCCTTGCTAACGCTGTGAATCTGCTTTCCCAGTCCATTTTAGAAATTACCCCCCCTTATTAGAAGCTGAGCTATTTGAACTGCATTCGTGGCTGCACCCTTTCTTAGATTATCAGCTACAACCCACATGTCAAGCCCATACTCCACAGTTTTATCTTTCCGTATTCTTCCAACGAAGACTTCGTCCTTTCCATCGACATCCAGAGCTGTAGGGTATACACCATTTACTGGGTCATCCATTAACACTATTCCTGGCGCATTTCTAAGGAGCTCCCTTGCCCTTTCTGGGCTTATTTCCTTTTCAAATTCTATATTGACCGATTCAGAATGCCCTCTTATAACGGGTACTCTGACCGTCGTAGCTGTTACCTTTATATTAGGGTCCTCCATTATCTTTACGGTCTCTCTCCTCATCTTATCTTCTTCTCTCGTGTAAAGGTCTTCAAGAAATACATCTATTTGTGGGATTACGTTGAAGGCTATTCTCTTAGGGAATACGGAGGGGGCTTCTTGTGGGTTTTTAATCTGATTTTGTAATTCCAGGACTGCTCTCCAGCCGGCTCCGGAGACAGCTTGGAAGGTTGTTACAACTACTCTTTTTATCTGTGCATAATCGTGAAGCGGTTTAAGCACGACTACCATTTGGATGGTTGAGCAATTTGGGTTAGCTATTATACCCTTGTGTTTGAAGGCAGCGTGGGGGTTAACCTCCGGCACTACCAGCGGGACCCAGTCTTCGTATCGAAAGGCTCTGCTGTTGTCTATGACGATGCTTCCCGTTGAAGCTGCTATAGGGGCAAACTGTTGACTTATCGATGTTCCTGCTGAGAAAAAGGTAAAATCGGTTTTTACGCTTTTAAGATTCTCTTCAGACAGCTTTATAACTTTTATCCTTTCTCCTTTAAAGACAAGCTCCGTTCCTGCTGACCTTTCTGATGCGAAAAGATAAATTTTCCCAACGGGAAATTCTCTTTCCTCAAGAACTTTGAGTATCTCTCTTCCAACAGCTCCGGTTGCTCCTACCACAGACAGGCTGTACATTCCTATTCCTCCTCTAACCTGAAGGCTTTATGAAGAGCTCTCACAGCCGTATCGGCTTTTGATTCTCTTATAACACAGGATATCCTTACCTCCGATGTGCTTATAAGCTCTATGTTTATGTTATTTTCGGCTAATGTGCCAAACATGGTAGCAGGTATTTCCGGGTTTGAACATACACCTGCTCCTATTATGGATACCTTGGCAACGCCCTTATCTCCTGTAACTCCCTCTGCTCCTATTTCATCAGACATCTCTTTAAGTATTGTTATCGCCTTTTCGAAGTCTCCTTCTGGTATGGTGAAGGAGATGTCATTATATCCTCCTCTTGGCTCACTTTGAATTATC
>LGFB01000068.1 GCA_001508835.1 bacterium 42_11 | reverse complement strand
TTGATCCACAGTCTGTCTTTCTATTTTCCTCCCACAGACAGGACAATGAGGAATGCCTATCCTTGCAAAAAGAAGTCTTAAGTAATCGTAAATCTCCGTTATCGTTCCAACTGTAGATCTTGGATTCTTAGGTACACCCTTTTGATCTATAGATATGGCAGGAGAGAGCCCTTCTATAGAATCTACATCAGGCTTTTCCAGTCTTCCCAAAAACTGTCTTGCATACGCGGACAGAGATTCCACATAACGCCTTTGTCCCTCTGCATATATAGTATCGAAAGCCAGTGAAGATTTGCCCGAACCAGAAACCCCTGTTATTACAACCAACTTATTCTTAGGTATCTCAAGCGTTATGTTTTTTAGATTATGCTCCCTCGCCCCTTTGATAATTACTCTATCAATCAATGTGACGCACCTACCTCTTATGAGCAAAGTAGTGGGTTAACCCCAAAAGGAATATTCCACCCGCAAAGAGAAAAAGAGACACGGGAGAGGTATACTCCAAAGCTACAGCTTTCTGCAAGAAAGTAACGCTCAACATTATAATTATATATCCCAAAAGATATCCTTTAAGGTCCTCTATTGTTCCTATACTTAACCATATAGGACACTGCTTCGCAGAAGACTGTAATGTTTCAGGAAAAGCACTCCTTATGAAAAGGTCATAGGTACCGTATGCGAAAATGAGCAGTAGACTTCCAAAAAGAAACAAATCTAACGCCAATAGAAGTTCTATGGTTAGGTCTTTTAAAGAAGGGATACTTCCAACTTTGATAAACACATATATTATCTTCGTCACATAAAAGGCACCCATAATGTAGACAAAAAAAGCACCTATTATGCTAAAGATCACGGATATGATCGTTATTAACCTTACGTTTAGAAAAAAGTTCCATATTAGGTTTATTAACCTTTCCAGTTTCACTATCACTTCCTCCCTTTAAAACTGACAATATATCTCTTATTTCAGCAGCTCTCTCAAAGTCAAGCCTTTTAACAGCTTCCCACATCTCCCTTTCCAAAGAAGAAATCAACACCTCTTTTTCCTCTGGAGATACATTATAAGGAACTGCTTCTTCAGCAACGCCAACAGAGATCTCCTCTCTCTTGCTTCCTCTACTAACTTCTGGCAAATAGTCTTTAACTTCCTTCACTATGGTTCTGGGAATTATTCCATGCTTCTTGTTAAATTCGATCTGCACCCTTCTTCTCCTTTCTGTCTCAGCAACCGCCTTTTGCAGGGAATCAGTAATTTCATCCGCATAAAGTATAACCTTTCCCCTAACGTTACGAGCAGCCCTCCCTATCATCTGGATTAAAGAGCGTTCGCTTCTTAAAAATCCTTGTCTATCAGCATCCAGAATGGCTACGAGGGAAACTTCTGGAAGATCAAGCCCCTCTCTCAACAAATTTACACCAACCAAAACATCAAACTCTCCTAATCTCAACCCTTTAAGAATCTCAGCTCTTTCTATCGTATCTATTTCGGAATGTAAATACTTAACTTTTATGCCCAGGTCAGCTAAGAACGCGGCAAGATCTTCAGCCATCTTCTTTGTAAGAGTATTAACAAGAACACGTTCACCTTTATTCACTGTTTCAGCTATTTCCTTCAAAAGGTCATCAACTTGAGTCTTCGCCGGTCTTATTTCAACCTCAGGGTCTACTATACCAGTAGGTCTCACGAGTTGCTCGACGACCTGAGAGCTAACTTCAAGCTCATACTCTCCAGGAGTAGCAGAAACAAAGATAACCTTTTTCATATACTGTTGAAACTCATCCCATTTCAACGGCCTGTTATCCAAAGCAGAAGGAAGCCTAAAACCATACTCAACTAAAGTTTCCTTACGAGACCTATCTCCATTATACATTCCCCTTATCTGAGGCACCGTCATGTGGGATTCATCTATAAACATGAGAAATTCTTCAGGAAAGAAGTCCAGCAATGTTCCTGGAGGTTCTCCAGGTTCTCTTCCACTCAAATACCTTGAATAGTTTTCTATACCAGGACAGTAACCTACTTCTTTCAATAACTCCAAATCATACCTGGTTCTAAGCTCTAAACGTTCTGCCTCCAAATACTTACCTTGCTCCTTAAACCATTTAACCCTGTCTTCAAGTTCCATCTCTATAAGCTTGACGGCCTTATTAATTATGTCCTCAGAAGTAACAAAATGCTTGGCAGGATACAAGCAAAGCTTTTTCTTTTCCTCCAATGTTCTACCCGTAAGAATATGAAACTCGGTTATCCTATCAATTTCATCGCCAAAAAATTCTATCCTTACCCCTACCTCCTCATAAGGAGGATAGATCTCCACAATATCCCCACGAACTCTAAACTTCCCTCTTTCCAGAACAAGGTCATTTCTTTCATAATAGAGCTCTATAAGGCGTTCGATAAGCCTTCTTCTTGTTATCTTCATGCCTTGCTCCAGAGAGAGAATTACTCGTTCATATTCCCTTCTTGATCCTATACCATATATACATGAAACAGTAGCTACAACTATAACATCTTCTCTTTCCAATAGAGCCTTCGTTGTAGATAATCTAAGCTTTTCTATCTCCTCGTTTATAGAAGCATCTTTTTCTATGTAGGTATCAGTTTCAGGAACATAAGCTTCCGGTTGATAATAATCATAATAACTAACGAAATACCTAACCGCATTGTAAGGGAAAAACTCTCTAAACTCACTGTATAGCTGAGCAGCAAGGGTCTTGTTGTGCGCAATAACCAAGGTAGGTAAACCTATCTTCTCTATAACGTTAGCCATAGTAAAGGTTTTACCCGAGCCAGTAACACCCAAAAGGGTTTGAAACCTGTATCCTCTTCTTATTCCCTCTACTAACTTCTCTATCGCCTGCGGTTGATCCCCCTGAGGCGGATAGGGAGCAACTAACTTAAATTTTGCCATGCTGTTTCCACTATTCACCTCTTGTGCAAAGAAAGAAATTTGGTTATAGATCTGTCATATGTTCTCTCAGCTTCAGGAGGGAAAAAGCATCCTGGCAGTTCGTTATTGCTCAAATGATATCTTAAACATTCACAACAAATTCCCTTTCTCGGACAAGGTTCATAAGTACAAGTACACCTCTGCAAATTCTTTTCCATATTAGCACACTTCACCATCTGAAAGCACCTCCCACAAAGTCAGCAAATAAGGGGGCCATTCCTTCTAAGAAGGCCCCCCTTCTGAAACAAATACCTTTTAAGACCTTTTGTTAAGATATACTTCCCTTGATAAGAAGACTTTTTCTCTCTCTAACCTTTTGAAGAAATTTCTCCTCTTCAACAATCCACCTCTCTATAACTCCCTCGCCAACCAGCTCAGCTTCATCATAGGCCTTTACCCTGAATATTAACCTGTTTCCTTCTATCTCTTCCAAAACAGCCTCAGCTGTAACAGCCATTCCCGGTGGAGTTGCAGCCACATGTCTGACGTTAACATAGGTACAAACTGTAGTATACCCCTGGGGTAAATAATCCTTAACGGCGTTAAAAGCAGCTAAGTTCATAAGATTTATCAGCACAGGCGTACCTAAAGATTCAACGGAAGGTTGAATAAACTCGGTGGCCAAATGTTTTTTGTCGACAACTATTTGGGCAGTCCCTTTCAATCCCCTTTTAAGGCGAAAACCGGGGTTAACCACTTACACTCCCCCCTTTCCAGTTATGCTGGCTTCGGGAAAATGGTAGGATGTTTCAAAAGATCCTCTTCTTCATTTTCGGGCTTCTTTTCTTTCCCTTCGGGTTGAGCAGTCACTATTACATCTTCCTCAATCTCTCTGCCCTCGAGGATTCTATCTATGTCGTCAGCTTCCAAAACTTCTCTCTCAAGTAAAGTTTCCGCCAGCTTTCTGAGCTTCTCCATATTCTCTAATATAATTTTCTCAGCCATCGAATAGCACTTATCTATAAGCTGTCTTATTTCCTGATCAATAGCATAAGCAACTTCTTCACTATAGTTTCTATCCTCCATTATATCTTTGCCCAAGAATACCTGACGATGTTTTCTACCTAATGTTAATGGACCAAGCCTTTCGCTCATCCCATATTCGCAAATCATTTCTCGTGCTATCGCAGTAGCCCTTTCTAAATCATTTTGAGCCCCTGTAGTAATGTCCCCAAAAACTATTTTCTCCGCAACTCTTCCACCCAATAAAACAGCAATTCTGTTTAGCAATTCCGTCTTAGTAGTAAGGTATCTATCTTCCGTAGGAAGTTGAAGAGTATATCCTAAGGCTGCATGCCCTCTTGGTATTATCGATATTCTATGCACAGGATCCACACCTGGCAACATCTTGGCAACGAGGGCATGACCCGCCTCATGATAAGCAATTATTCTCTTCTCCTTCTCGCTTATAAGCCGTGACTTCCTCTCCGGACCTGCAAGGACTCTATCTATAGCTTCTTCAAACTCCTCCATCGTTATCTTATCCTTATTTCTTCGTGCAGCAAGAAGGGCAGCTTCATTAACAAGATTTGCAAGATCTGCACCCACAAAGCCAGGGGTTCTTCTCGCTATTACCTTCAAATCCACATCTGGAGCGAGAGGTTTATCTCTACAATGAACCTTAAGAATCTCCTCTCTCCCCTTAAGATCTGGTTTATCCACAACTATATGCCTATCGAATCTCCCTGGGCGAAGAAGAGCTGGGTCAAGGATATCGGGCCTGTTGGTAGCAGCTATAAGTATGATACCCAAGTTTATATCGAAACCATCCATCTCAACGAGCAGCTGATTTAATGTCTGCTCTCTCTCATCGTGTCCTCCACCCAACCCCGCACCACGATGCCTTCCAACAGCATCTATTTCATCAATGAATATAATGCACGGAGCATGTCTTCTTGCTTGATCAAAAAGGTCTCTCACCCTGGCAGCACCCACGCCCACAAACATCTCAACAAAATCAGAACCGCTTACAGAGAAGAACGGCACCTCAGCCTCTCCGGCTACCGCTCTCGCAAGTAATGTCTTTCCTGTTCCCGGTGGTCCTAAAAGCAGAATCCCTTTTGGAATCCTCGCTCCCATTCGCTGATATTTTTTAGGATTTCTAAGGTAATCTATTACCTCCCTGAGTTCCTCCTTTGCCTCCTCCACACCTGCCACATCTTTAAAAGTAACCCGAGGGCGATTGTCAAGGAAAAGCTTTGCTCTACTTTTCCCAAAGGACATAACCTTGCCTCCCCCACCTTGCATATGATACAAAATAAATATCCACGCTCCTATAAGTAACAAGGTAGGGAAAAGAGAGGAAAAGAATTGAGCCCACCACGGCGTCTTTTCTGGAGGTTCCACATCAACTTTTATTCCCTTTTTAGCCAACATTTGTGGAAGAGAGGGATCATTAATTATGTTAACGGTAAAAACAGTTCCATCCTTCATTATTCCTTTAACATTATTTTCCTCTATCACAACCTCTTTAACCAAGCCATTTTCTACGGCGTTGAGAAAACTACTGAAGCTCAAGCGCTGGGTTACTTTCACTCCTTCTTGTGGAGAAAAGAAAGTATTCACCATCGAAATAACCAAAACTATAAAAATTAGATACAACCCTAAGTTCCTCAAAAGTCTATTCATCGTTTATTTTAGACACACCTCCCAAAAGAATTATATCACAATATAGTTCATACTATTGCTCCTCAAACCGCAAGATATGAATATCAGGCAAATTCCTATACATACCTGCAAAGTCTAAACCATATCCCACCACAAATTCCGGTGGGATATCGAATCCGAGGTAAGCTACCGGAACATCAACCTTTCTCCTCGCAGGTTTATTAAGAAGAGCGCAAACCTTTAAGCTTGCCGGGTTTCTAGAAGAAAGGAGACCCAGTAGGTATTTGAGTGTTAAACCTGAATCTATGATATCTTCCACTATTAATACATGTCTGCCTTTTATATCTGTATCGAGGTCTTTATCTATCTTTACTATTCCACTCGTCTCAGTTGCATCCCCATAACTGGAAACAGCCATGAAATCCACAAACACACTATAGGGAATACTTCTAAGAAGGTCTGCCATAAAGATGATGGCTCCCTTTAGAACACCAATGAATATAGGATCCTTTCCTTCATAATCTTTCGATATCATCGCAGCAAGCTCCTTCACCTTCTTTTTGATTTCATCTCTTGATATTAAGACTTCCCCTAAATAAGCCTTCACCCACTCTCACCCCTTATATAAACAAGGTGCAATATCTTTCTTGTATTTTCGTCTACCTTAGCCTTATCAGCACGCCTAACACCAGCAATCCAAATAATGTCACCCTCTCCGTCGACAACGATAGGGATTTTCCCCCTTTCTTCACGGGGAATAGAAGCCTCCATAAGAAGTTTTTTAAGCTTCTTTACTCCCTTCATTCCTAAGGGGGTGAATCTATCCCCTTCC
Source organism: bacterium 42_11 (assembly GCA_001508835.1). Taxonomy (GTDB): domain Bacteria; phylum Synergistota; class GBS-1; order GBS-1; family GBS-1; genus 42-11. The sequence goes on along the minus strand of LGFB01000068.1, from coordinate 627 downwards.
CTTCTGTTTCTAACAAACAAAGGATATCTCAGCTTTTCCGCATCAAAGAAGGCCTCATTTTCGTTCTCGGGCAATCTAAAATGAGATACATAATCAGATTTTATCATACCTCCCGGTATATTTGTAATGCCAGGAATCTTAAGCTCAAAAAGCCATTCCTCCTTATAATCCTTACTTCTTCCCCTTAGAAATACACAGAAACTTTTTCCATCATCCTTTACCCTTATTCCCTTAGGCAGATCAAACACTCCAAATGCATTTTCCCAAACTCTATCTAAATCTTCCTTTGAAAAGCCATAAGTGCTACCACAGAGCTCCTCTATAGCTCGTCTAAGAAGTTCGAGAAAAATAAACTTATTAGAACGTAATCCTCGAGAATCAAAACATATCTTGTCTTCCGATTTCAAGAGTAGCTTACTTCTATATTCCTTTTCCAAAAGAACTTCAATAAAGTCTCTCTCAATCCACATAAGTTCGGAAAGTCTCAATAATCCTTCCTTGAAAGACGGACTATACTCTTCTAGCAGGGGGAAAAGAAGATGTCTCACCTTATTCCTAAAATAATGGGTATCATAGTTAGTCAAGTCTACCCTGTAGCTAAGACCTTTTTCCAAGGCATATTCTTCT
>LGFB01000067.1 GCA_001508835.1 bacterium 42_11 | reverse complement strand
GGAGATTGGGAATACCTTTTGGAATAGTGGATCTTTCCCTTGCTCCTACTCCAAGTCCTGGTGATAGCGTGGCGGAAATAATAGAAGCAATGGGTATAGAAAGATGTGGTCTTCCTGGGACAACGGCAGCGCTTGCTTTGCTTAACGATGCGGTTAAAAAGGGTGGTATAATGGCGTCGTCTTCCGTTGGAGGATTGAGCGGGGCTTTTATTCCTGTTAGCGAGGATGCGGAGATGGCAATGTGTGCTTCTTTAGGGAAATTATCCCTTGCAAAGCTTGAGGCCATGACCTGTGTTTGCTCTGTCGGTTTGGATATGATAGCTATACCTGGTGATGTTCCTGAAGAAGTAATTGCTTGTATAATTGCCGATGAAATGGCTATTGGGGTTGTTAATTCAAAAACTACAGCTGTGAGGCTTATACCTGTTCCCGGTAAGAAGGTAGGAGACAAGGCTGTTTGGGGGGGGTTGCTTGGAGAAGCACCTATAATTTCCGTAGAGGTGGGTGAGGTGAAAAGCTTTATACGCCGTGGAGGAAGGATTCCTCCTCCTTTGTCAAGTTTTAATAATTAGGGAGTGATATTTTTGTTTAATGGGACTAAGGTTAAAAATTACTTGGATTTTAATCCAAGGGATTATGTAGAAGAAAAAAACTTCATTTTGGGGGAGGGAAGCTTGGGGGGGAAAGCAAAGGGATTGCTCTTTGCTAAGTTTGTTCTCGAGAATGTTAGTGAGATCCCTCCCTGGCCGGTATACATCCCTCCTAGCAGGTTTATAAGCACAGAAATTTTCGAAGAATTCATCAGAGTTAATTCATTGGAAGATGTAATAGAAGGTAGTGATTGGGATGAGATAAAAGAGGCTTTTTTAAAAGCCACTTTCCCAAATTCAGTAGTTGAAGATTTCAAAAAATGGTTGGGCGAAATGAATTACCCCTTGGCCATTCGTTCTTCCTCATTGCTTGAGGATAGCATAAAATATTCCTTTGCGGGAAAGTATCTTACTCTCTTCGTTTCCAATAGGGGTAGCTTGGAGGAAAGATTGCGGGAATTAACTCTTGCTATAAAGAAAATCTATGCCAGTACTTATAACCCTGCTGCTAATGAGTATAGAAGGAAAAGATCACTAAGCGGTGAGAGGATGGGTGTAATAGTTCAACAGCTTATAGGAAGGCCACGTGGGAAAGAGTTTTATCCAGAAGTTGCGGGGGTAGGCTTTTCTCGTAATTATCGTAGATGGACGGAAAGAATTCGGATTGAAGATGGGGTTATTAGAATTGTTTTCGGATTAGGCACAAGATGTACAGGCAGGAACTATGCAAGGATATTTTCCCTTTCTAATCTTGCTCTTAGGCCGGAAGGCAATAATCCTTATGAGATAATGAGGTACTCACAAGAGAATTTCGATCTTATCGATCTTGAGACGGGAGAGTTTAAGACCTATAACATAAATGAAAGGAAAGATTTAATAAAATATCATCCCGATTTTGGGAAAATAGCAAGCGTTTTTTCTTTTGAGTCTGGGATGATAACGAATTTTTCTCTTTTCAGCGAAGGCAAAATAATATTCACCTTTGATGGTTTTCCTAAAGCTTACCCCAATTTCTTTAGGTTGGTGGGCTTTCTATTTAAGTTGTTTGAGAGAGAAATGGGAATGCCTGTTGATATAGAGTTTGCTTCGGAGCCTCGAGAGAGCTTTTTCGCATTAGTTCAGTTAAGACCTTTATCGAGTTACGAGTCTTACAGACCTGTGGCTTTGCCAAGGGGGGTTCCTGAGGAAAGGATTATACTTCGAGGTAACAAGATGCTTACAAATGGTATTTTAGAAAAGGTTCGTCATATCGTTTATGTTGATCCCTGGAAATATGTAGAATTTTTTGATCCCTTTGTGGTTGCTCGCGAGATAGGGAAAATTAATAGGAGTTTGGAAGGAGAAAGCTTTATATTAATAGGGCCAGGGAGATGGGGAAGCACTAATCCTTATCAGGGAGTTCCTGTTGAATATAGTGAAATATCTAATTGTGGATTAATAGTAGAAATTGGTATCCTTGAAAAGGGTTTTACACCAGAGCTTTCATATGGAACTCACTTCTTTGCCGATTTAGATGTTGATGGAATTTTTTACCTTCCTGTATTTGTTGGTGCGGATGGCAATGTCTTTAATAAAGATTGGTTTGAAAGTAAACCCTACGAGTTGGGGAAACACCCAGCCATTAGGGTATATAAGGGTTGTTTTTCTGCTTATCTTAATGGCGAGAAGAGTATAGGTATTGTCATAGATGAGGGTTGAACTTCTCTTCTAAGGCACTTTTATGTAGAACTCTTACAAGAGGGATAGCTACTAGAACTCCTACAGAACATTGAACTATGTCCGTTAAAGCTTCTATTGGTACGGCTCCCATTCCATAGAGAAGCCCGGCAGAGGATGCATATCCTGCTATCATAATTGCAGGTCCAATCATTAAAGCCAACGTTCTGTTCTTTCTTCCTATCTTACCTACTACAAAGCCCTCCGTTCCTTTTATGATAAGGGTAAATGGAGCCCATAAAGGGTAGCCCAAGATTAAATCAGCTAAAGCAGAACCTAATCCCCCAGCAATGCCTCCAGCAATCCCCCCAAAGAGAAGAGCTATTGTGTATATAGCTCCTTCTCCTAAATTAAAGTATATTTTGTAGCCCGGGATTGGAACGTGAATGAATGTGGCAACACATACAAGGGCACTATAGATGGATAGCATTGCTATTTTTCTACTTTTGCTGCGGTTCATTTTTAAGACCACCTCCTGATTTTATTATAAACCAGAAACTTAAGAAACCAAAGAGGGTTGCCAGAACGAAAGGTGTGTATAGACTCTTTTTGTCGTCAAATAGGTTTACCAACAGTGGAGAAACTGACCCAATGCTACCTGTTATGAAGCCGAAAAATCCTAAGCCTTTTCCTCTTTGCTCCTTCGGGAACATTCTGGAAACCAGTATAGGATGAGCTATGTATGCAGCTTCAGCTAATATACATGATATTATAAGGATTCCCATAGATAATTTAAAGTAGTAGCTCCATAAGAATAGAGTTAGAGGGTGAAGGAAAGATGTTATAGCCCATGTTTTTGCTGAGTCTACGAAGTCTATTATTTTTCCAAGAACTAAACATGTAAGTGCTGTTGCGATTCCTATTTTTGTGAAGGTCAGATTTATTTCTTGTTCTGATAAAGAAAGCCCTTCTTTTAGAAAGAGAGATATGTAAGGTCCGTTAATGGTAAGGCTTACGCTCAGAAAGAAAAATATCCCACCCGTAAGTATAAGAAGCTCTTGCCTTCCTATTTTAATTTTGTCTTTTTCCTTCAGTTTTTGTTGTCGGGAAAGGGTTTCTTCCAGGAAGGTCAAGCGAAGGATGCTTACAATTAGAGCAGTTACGGAGTATAAGAGAAGCAGGTCTCTGATGTTTCCTTTTTTAATAAGGAATGCCCCGAGAAGTGGTCCTAATGCTATTCCGAGGTTATAAGAAAAGCTTGTCATACCAAAGGAAAACCCCCTCCGCTTTTGAGATTCGAATATCATGGCGTATATGGCAGGTAGTTGAACGGAACTTGAAATACAGGCCAGGGAATAAAATATGGAAGCTTCTAACCAGTTTGAGGAGAGATACATGCCATATCCTGAGAGAGCATAAAGAAGTGTTGTTGCCACTATTACCGGTTTTCTTCCGAGCTTGTCGCTTAATACCCCGCCCGGTATCTGCCCGATATAAAAGGTTAGGTTAAAGAGAAAGTAAGCGATGTTAATTACTTTCTCTGAGGCTCCCAAGGTTTTAAGGTATACCGGAAGGAGGAAGTACCATGAAAAGAGAGAGCAGACAAGAATGTTAATGGTTATGGTTAGTGTGATTATGTTTTTCATGTGGGATATTATACTACATACGGTAATCCTAATTCTTTAGCTTTCTTAAGCCAGGAAGGAACAGGGGGGACAAGTTCATCCTCAGTTGGTGTATTTATTTCTATAAAGAAGGGTTTTTTGACTTTAAGTGCCTTTTCTATCAGTAGTTTAAATTCATGAGGAGTTTCGGCTTTGTAAGAATCTATACCAAAGGCTTGTGCTACCTTATAATATTCTATTTCCTTAAATTCGGTCGAGAAGTGCTTATTGCCGTAGGAAAGTTTCATAGTAGCTCTTATCCATCCAAAACTGTCGTTCTTGAATAAGATTATTTTTATGTTACATTCTTCTCTTGCAATAGTTTCTAGCTCTCCAAGAGTAAACCCCAAACTTCCGTCTCCTGTTAAAGCGATTATTGTTAGATCGGGATTTGCGTAATAAGCTCCTATGGCAGCGGGTATAGCGTATCCTAGCGCCCCTAAGGAGAAGTTAAAAAGAAAGCTTCTGCCGGCCTTTTTGGCTTTAAGAAAGGCAGAGGAATAAATTGCGCTTGTTCCTGGGTCTATAGCCATGACAACGCTTTCGTTAAGCATTTCGTTGAGAATTTCTATGGCCGAAAGCGGATTCAGTCCTTTAGGAGAAGGTAAACTTGCCTTCTCTTTTAGTTCGTTTCTGTAAAGCTTGAGTTTTTTGGTAACCCCCTCTGCCCATTGTTTTCTTGCTTGGCTTTGTATCTTATTAAACTCTTCTTGAAAAGTTTTTAGCATCATCCCTAAGGAGCTTTTAGCGTCTCCTATGAGTATTACTTCAGTTACATAGTTGTTGGAGACTTCCGTTTCGCTTATGTCAAGGTGTATGATCTTTTTGTTTGAATTGGCGCTTGGAAGTTCCCAACCATCTGTAGTAACATAGTCCGTATTACAGCCGATGTAAAAGATTAAGTCAGATTCCTCTACTATTTTGTTAGATAAAGGAGTTCCTCCTCTGATACCTACCACGCCTATAGATAAAGGGTGAGTTTCTGGGAAGCTTCCTTTCCCTGAGATTGTAGTTCCAACAGGTATATCAAGTGTTTCGGCTAATCTTTGCACCTCTTCCCATGCGGAAGAGTATAATACCCCCTGCCCGCAAATTATCAAAGGTTTTTCACTTTTTAGGATAAGCTTTATAGCCTTTCTTATCTCTTCTATGTTTGCACAGAATCTGTGGCTGGGGTAAGTTGAGAACTCTCTTTGAACTTCTAAGTTATTGCCTGGGAAGTCTTCTTCTAAAATGTTCATTGGAATTCTTAAATGGACAGGACCAGTTTTGCCTGTGGTTGCTAACCTAAAGGCTCTTCTAAAGGCAAAAGGTATATCTGAAGCTTTATAGATCATTATACTCTCCTTAGTAATGGATTGGAATAGAGGGGTTTGGTCAAATCCTGTTAGCATGTTTTTCTTTTCCACGTTCAAGGGTACATCTGTTGTTATCACTATTAGAGGTGTTGATGACTTGTTCGCTTCGACAATCCCAGGTATTACATGGGTTGCTCCAACACTCGGAGCTTCACATATGCCAGGCTTAAAGCTTACCTTGGCGTATCCATCAGCCATGAAGCACGCGCTTCTTTCATCTCTCGTAAGTACATGTTTTATCTCTGGAAAGTTTTGCCATTCTAAATACCAGGATATTGAAGTTTCCCCTGGTAATCCAAAGACGTGCTTGACGTTATATTCTTTAAGGGTTTCTAATATGGCTCTTGCACCTTTCAAGAGATATTTTCCTCCTTTATATGGCGATTTCTTCCCATCCGTAGGTGTAGTATTTCTTCTCTGACCTGAGGAAGATAGACGGCATGGCTACTACTACTATTCCACTTTCGTCAAGGTAGTAGCGATTTGCATCTTCTTCTAAGTCATATCCTATTACCGTTTTTGGCGGTATGTAAACATTCGCATCTACAATGACCCTTCTTAATTTACATTTCTCTCCTATAATAGACATTTTCCCTATTATACATTCTTCAACTTTGGCTCCAGGGTTAATTATACAGTTTCTTCCCAATACTGACCTTATTACCGTTGCTCCTAATACTCTACTACCTTCAGCTTGCAGAGTTTCCACTACGAGTGGTTTATATCCATCTGCTGGATATATGTAAGCGGGGGGATCGCCGTAGCTTACCGTTTTTATGGGCCATTGAAAGTTATAGAGATTTAACTCGGGATCGGGGCGGAGAATATCCATGTGAGCTGTCCAGTAGGATTGAATTGTACCTACGTCCCTCCAATAGGGTTTGTCATTTCCAGGAATTTTGTTGGTGGTGAAATCATAAGCATAAACTTTGTATTTCTTGTATGCCTTTGGAAATATATCCTTACCGAAATCATGGCTGCTTAATGGGTCATGTGCGTCCTCAGGTAGTACTTCTTCTATAACTTCTCTTTCGAAGATGTAATTCCCCATAGATGCAAAGCAAAAGCCTTTCTTTCCAGGTATTTCAGGAGGGTCTGCAACCTTTTCGTGAAAACCGATGACCCTGTTTTTTTCGTCTACTTGAATGACTCCAAAGGACCTTGCCTCTTCTTTGGGAACTACCGTGGCGCATATGGTTATATCTGCCTTGTTTTTTAAGTGAAACTCCATGAATTGTCTTACATCCATTTTGTAAACGTGGTCAGCTGCAAGAATGATTATTCTGTCAGCATCGAAGGTAGTTATTAAATGGATATTTTGGTAGATAGCATCGGCTGTTCCCTTATACCAATGCTCACCAGTCCACATTTGGGGTGGCACAGTAGATATAAATATGTTTCTATCCCTTAGAGCTCCACCAAGTTGCCAGCCTCTTGATATATGTTCGTTTAGAGATTGGCTTTTAAATTGAACAAGCACATATATGGAGAGGAAACCGGAGTTCACGAGGTTTGATAGAGCAAAGTCAATGATTCTATACTTTGCTGCGAAATATACTGCTGGCTTCGTTCTGTATTTAGTTAAAGGGTATAGCCTCGTTCCTTTCCCACCGGCTAAAACCATTGCTAAGACTTTACCGTATTCCCCATAAAACAAAGTATCTTCACCTCTTTTTTGCTACCTTTCTATAAACCTCTAAATAAAGCTTTGCTCTACTTGACCACGAAAAATCAAGACGCATAGCTTTTCTGATAGCCTCATTGAATTTGGTCTTCTCGTTTCTGTAGATGTTAATGGCCTTT
>LGFB01000066.1 GCA_001508835.1 bacterium 42_11 | reverse complement strand
TTCAAAGTTGAAGGATATCGTTGTGACTAAGTACGGAGGGGATCCTACACGCTTTTACTTTACGGGGCAATCGGCAGGTAGTATGGTGAGCCAAGCTTTTGCGATAGCTTTTCCTGAGTATGTTGCTGCTGTGGCTTCTACCTCTGGCGTTCCCAATTGGGATGAGGATGGCAATGTAGTGGTTGACGGTATAGTGGGGACAGCGTATCCTCCCAAGAACAAAATGGTTCCAACCTATCTTATATATGGTGCCGGCGACCTTTCTTTCATGTTGGCAGGAGATTTGTGGGATGATATTTCAAATAACCTTGATGTATGGGCCTCTTATTTCTTAAACTTGAACGGGCTAACCCTTGACGATGTGGATAGTAGGGAAGGGACAATCAGCGGTTGGTATGATAGATTTCGCACCTGGACGTGGGTAAAACAGTTTGAGGGATTTGATGTCCCCGTGTTTAAGGTGACCAAAAATCTTTATCGCTCTCATAATTGCATTTATGAAGAGATGCCGATGCTCTGGGACTTTCTCGAGCACTATAGCGTTGAGGTGGATGGTAATGGTAATATAGTTCGCTACTATAGTCCATCGGCGTTTAAGATACCCGGCGATAAGATACAGATCTATCCGTAGGAAGGTTAAGGGGGCAGGTGAAGCAACTTCATCTGCCCCTTTGCCTTTTTAAGGGCTTTTAGATTGATTCGTAAAGAAGAGGGGGGTGATGGCTTTTTAAAGGGGGTTGCCGGTGAAGTTTTTCTTCCTTTTAAGACTTGAAGGGCGGAGGTGAAGTGAATGGTTTCTTTTAAGAGGTTTTATGTGGTTGGGTTGTTGTTACTTGGCTTATCGATTTTCGCTCTCCCTGCGTTGGCTCTGGAGTATGAGATAAGCGTTAATCCTACCTCGATTGATTTTGGGACCGTTGCTGTGGGCACGGAAGATACCCAAGATGTGAGCCTTCTGGTTACCAATAATACGGATGAGCCGGTTGACCTTATCGTAAATTTAACGCCGGGCCTTGGTTTTAGCGTTAACCAGGCGATATGGCCTGTCCCTGCTAATGCTTCTAACTATCCTATAACTCTGAAGGTTACCTTTAAGCCCATTGATGCTGAGAGCTGTACCATTCCCCTTAATGTGGCTATTGGCGGGGTTCCTGGGACTGCCAAAATTGTTACCCTAACGGGAACTGGTGCGGCTGGTGGGGGTGGTGGATGCAGTGCCTCTGATTCTGGTTCTTTAGGTTTCGTCCTGCTTTTGATTGGGCCCGTTGTCTTGTTTGCCTTGAATAAATGGGGGGTGGAAATATGAAAACCTTTCTCAGATTGAGAGGGATAAAATGGGTAGCTATGCTGGGGATCGCCGTTTTATTATCTATTTCCCTTTTGACGTGGACAGGGGAGAGCGTGAGGGCGCAAGAGGAAGACTTAATAACGAAGGCAGAATTGATTGCGAAGATCGTGGATTATTTCAAGTGGCCTCATCCCAATCAATATAACGATATCTGGAAGTATCAGGTGCCTGCAAAGAAGTTTAAGGATGTTAAGACAGAGGATCCTTATGGTATGCAGATAGAGGCTGCTTACGAGGAGGGAATCATAGGGCCCGACGAGAATGGCAATTTTAACCCTAATAGTCCAATAACTCGAGAGGATGCTGCTGTCATCTTTGTCAGAGCCTTTAAAATCCCGGAATCTACCAGACCGACGGGGTATGAGGACGATTATATGATAAGCGAAGAGGCAAGGGGAAGTGTCTACGCTCTTGTAGAACTTGGATGTATGAAGGGTAGGACAGAAACCCAGTTTATGCCGAAGGCCTATATAACTAAGGATGAGGTCGACGAGGTATTCAATGCTATATTGAATACGGTAACTCCTCCTGTTTATGCGCTTCCGAGACAGAATTATACTGCTCCCCGTCGCTATGTTAAGCTTTATTGCGCCGACCCTGGAGCTACCATAGTTTACACCACCGATGGAACGGATCCTCGCACATCTTCAACGGCAAAGGTGTGGAACTTAGCTGTTAATGGCCATCTTGGTTTTGAGCAGTTAGCACCGGGAGAGGTAAACCGTAAGGTGGTAATTAAAGCCTACTCTTATAAGCAGGGTTTGCTTCCAAGTCAGGTTCAGACCTTCGTGTGGTATCTTTATAGACCTGCAGCTGGAAGTGTGAACTTTGGTCATAGGAAGATACTGGATAAAACGCCAACGAGGCCAGCTGTATATGCTATATGGAACGATGCGGACAGTGTTCGCCCCATGATGTGGTATATAGAGGGACAGGAGCGAGGTATATTGTTTGATGCGGGGCAAACTAGTGCCAGTGTTTTAAGCTTAAAGGAGTATATTGATACTTATATAGCGACTAAGCCTTATGATGTGGTAATAGGTCACTCCCACGGTGACCATGCAGCTCAGATACCCAATTTTATAAATGCTGGCCATAAGGTTTACTGTAACAAACGCGACTGGCCTGGCTTGGTAGGAGGCTTCTTTGGTCCTCTTCTTCCCGATCCTGCAGACCAAGCAAAGGTCATCGATCTTGATTGGGGTGATAAGTTAGAGCTTGGTGGATGCACGTTGTATGTGTATGCGCTACCCGGGCATTCAAACGGTAATATCATACTTCAGGATAAGGTTAATGGGTTGATATTCTCCTCTGATATATATGGTTGTACGCGCGCGGGTTCCGCTGATAACGTTGGTGTAAGCGGAGTCAAGGCGGACCTCCTTCTCTCACTGGTTCAGCAAGTTTACTCTTCCTATCTTAAAGAGGGAGGAAAGGTTACCATGCTCTTTACTGGTCACGATGAGACGCCATTGGAGGACTTGAATCTTAAGCTCTTCGAGGCGGCTTTACAGCAGGTCATGGATTATGGTGAAGCTGCATGCACCCCAACATTGCGCGGTAATAGAGATGCGCCGGGAAGCAGAACCACGATGATAGGGGATATGTGGTATGACAATACCCATTGGATATCCTTGAAGCTCGCGGGTATTATTGGAGATAATACGGAATATCTGACGCGCATAGATGAGCAAGGCATTAACTATAATGAGCCGAATGGTTACTTGAAGTATTCCGTGCTTTCCAACATTGAATTTGAGGGAGCAGAGTTAGTTGGAACGAAAGTAACTTGGGCCAATCCTGTCACGATAACTTGGGCTGGTCAGGAGATAACGATAGAGAATGCGCTTCCTAACATGTTCAATCCTTGGGTCTATGATTATACCATAAGGGTTCCTCGTGGAAGAAGCGAGATAACGGTTATACCGACTACCATGTCTCGCAGAGTTACCTCGATAAAGGTGAATGGGCAGGAAGTGGGTTATCGTGAGAAGGTAAGGGTTTCCGTCTCAGATGGCTCTGTGATTACGGTAGAGGTTGTTGCTCCTGATGGAGTTACGAAGAGCACTTACAACTTTACCGTAGAGATGGAATAGGCTGTTGGAATATTAAAAGGGCTGGGCATAGGATGGTACCTATGTCCATGCCAAGTGCCTGCAGGCAGGTGTGGACATAGGTACCAGTTTTTTTATTGGGCAAGTTCCGTCATGAGGACGAACCCCCCATAGAGATACTGGACTCTGATCATCAGTCCTCTTTCATTCAATGAGGCTCTGAAACATGCCTGGCCGTTGAAGTAGACAACGCTGTCTACACCGTATTCACCCTGTTCGTTTTGCCAGACGAAGCCTATCTCCGGGATTTCCAGGATTACGCCTTTTTGTAGAAGTTTCGGATGTATGTAGAACGGACCGAAAGAAGGAACCCCCATTATCTCAGAGGGTATGGGTACGCCGGAGGAGTATTGAACGAGTCTATACATCAGAATCCTTCCCTGTGCATTCAAGAGTTGGTAGTTTACGTTGCCACTGGGAGTGATCATTCCATAGGCAGAGACGTAGATGTTATAAGTGTGGCTTTCCTGAAAAACAGGTGGAAAGTCCTCGATATCTGGCCAGTCGATGTAAGAGTGTTTCAGATACTGCCTTTGCACCACAGCAGATCCTTCAGGCGTTCTCTCTAAGTGCTGAAATCTTTGCACGAACCCTTCGTTCGACACCCAGAGGGCCGTAGAAGATACACTATCTGCTATTTCCAGCCAGATGGAATTCTCTGAGAAACGGCCTCCTCTTACTACAATTCCCTGTTGAGCAAGCATGCCTGCCTGACCGAGCAAATCCTGGATCTGGCTGGGATGTATGAATACAAAAAGGGGCGTCACTTTAATAGGCTGGACCGTTATCTCATAGGTGGAAGGAGATACAAGGATGAGGAATTCAATACCATATATCCTGTTATTTTCCACATTTGTGACGATATCGATCATGAAACCCCTTCCCGAGACGGCACTTCTTCCAGATTGGGAACCACCCTCATACTGATAGACCACAACCAAACCAGGTTTGACCCAATTAGGAACAGGATATTTTCCTAAAAGAAGGGGTGAAGGATCTATTGCCTGGGCAAAACCAGCGGTAGCTATTACAATTGCAAAGATCATTATAAGGCTAAACAGTTTCATATCATACTCACCTCCTCTAAATTACAATTACTCCTTCCCTTATTGCCATGGTTCGGCTTGGGATATATGGCGCTAACACACGATAGCGTTAGCGCTTTTATCCGCTTGGATGGACTTCTCTGAGCCTAATATGGTTGAAGGTCTTACCGCTTGAGCTAACGAGGCTAAGGTTGCTAATATAGAGTTCTTTATACTCTTTAACAGAATTTTATCTCTTAAGTCAACTTCATACAAGACTAACCTAATTGTATTCATCACGGTGGAGGATGAAGCGCCGGAAAAGTGTCTCGTTTGTGAAGAATCGAAGGATGCTTATAGAAAATTTCCGATATGATATAATTTTACAAAGGGAGGTGATAAAATGTCGGTTAAAGAGGAGTTAATAAAGATGTTGAACAGGGCTTTGGAATTGGAGCACGCGGCGAGAATTCAATATTTGGCGCATGCCGAGCTTGTTAAGGGTTTGAATGCCGAGCCCATAATCGAGAGATTGAAGGAGATAGCAAGCGATGAGGCAAAGCATGAGGAGATTTTCAGAACTTTGATAGGGAGCTATTTGGGTGGTGTTCCTTCGATGAGCTTGGCTGAGGTTCACGAAGCTAAGGATATAAAGGAGATTTTAGAGGTAAATTTACAGGGAGAAAAGGAGGCCATCGATTACTATAAGGAGATATACAAGAAAGTGGTTGAGAATAAGGCAGAGCTTCCTTACGTGTTTGAGACCCTTGAACATCAAATAAGACATGTTATCATCGATGAACAAGAGCATGTGGCAGAGCTTTCTACCCTGCTTGGACTTTAGAGGCTAAGCGATCTTTTTAAAGCCCCGGGGGGACTCCCCCCGGGGCTTTATTTTTATGTTACAGCTTTGGGGACACACCAAATGGTGTGTCCCCTTTTATTTGGGGTTTATATCTTGTCGGCTTGACACCTTCCTTTACACATACTATAATAGCACGTAGTTTGAAAAAAGTAACACAAATGGGGGTATGCCTATGAAGATGCGGAAAGTGGGAAGAAGGTTAGCGCTTGCCCTATTTTTAGCTTGTGCGGTATTGGTTAATCTGGCGTGGGCTGAAAGTTTTAACCTCTCCTTATTGTTTGATGAGGCATTTCAGAAGGTAGGAAAGGTTGACCTTGTTATAACTAACATAGGTTATTCGAGAGGTTCTGAGGCTCTGTTAGACGAGTTTTACAGGGAGCTTATGAAGAGAGATATACCTGTTAAATCGCTGGTTAATCTTCATAGCGCTTACGATAAGCCTCTTTATTTTGCCTTCTTAAATAAAAAGACGGGAAGGCTTTTTTATGTGGACGGGAGCAGAAAGGCGGTAGAGGATGTAAGTTATCAGGCTACCTTGAGTGAGGCCGATAAGTGGAACGAAAAGATAAAATCCAAGGTTTTTGGTGGTAGCGAGTTCGCCTTGCTTAGCGTGTCTCAGCTCTTTTCCCTCGACGTGCCTTATGATCTTCATAAGGCTATTGAGTTTCACAACCATGTATGTCCCGGCTTGCTTTCCGGTTACCTTATCGCTGAGTTTTTGAGGGGGGAAGTCAGGCCTGGTGAAAGACTTATGGTTTTTGCTGTTCCCTCATGGTGTAAGGACGATGCCTTGCAGGTTATCTTCGATACCACCGTAGGAAAGAAGGGTATGTATGTTAGAGGCCTCAGGGGGGATGAGGAGAAGGCTTTTCCCGATGTGGCTGGTATATACGTGCTTTGGAGTGATAAAGATAAGAGAGGAAGGGGCTTGGTTCTCTCCTTTGATTTTAAGGCGTTAAGAAGGGAATCCGGTGCTACCGATGATGATTATCCGTGGCTTTGGAGGTTGAAGGGAAACTATTGGGTTATGAAGAACCTCGATAGGGCGAGAGGCCTTGTCGGAAAGATGGGCGAGTTTGAGGTTGACGAGGAGCTTTTAGGAAAACTTAAAAAGATGGAGTTAAGGCTTGAGGAGGTGCTTAAGAGGTGAGAAGGCTGATAATAGGCCTTACCATATTCTTCTTGCTTTTATCGACGGTTTATGCTTCCGAGAAAGTGAAGGTAACCGATTTATACGGCAGAGAGGTGGAGGTTCCAAGGGAGGCGAAAAGGGTTATTGCTATCGGCCCTGGAGCGCTAAGGCTTGTAGTTTACCTTCAGGCTTTAGATAAGGTGGTTGGCGTTGAGAGGGCTGAGAAGGCATGGGAGGTTTATACGCGCCCTTACAGGCTTGCGAATCCCCAGATTGCGGAGCTTCCAACCATCGGCGTTGGAGGACCCGATAATCCTCAGCCCAACGTGGAGGAGATACTAAGGGTTAAACCCGATGTGATCTTTGCTACCGTTAGACCGGAATATGCCCAGAGTTTGCAGGAGAAGCTTAACATACCCGTGCTTGCTATTAACTACGGCACCCTCGGTAACTTTAGAACTAAGGAGCTCTTTCAGTCCATAAGACTGATGGGCAAGGTTTTGGGTAAGAGCGAAAGAGCTGAGGAGGTTATAAGTTACATAGAGAATATAGTCAAGGATTTAAATGAGAGGACTAAGGATGCCTCTAAGCCGTCGAAGGTATATGTGGGCGGCTTA
>LGFB01000065.1 GCA_001508835.1 bacterium 42_11 | reverse complement strand
TAGGATGATCCCTCAAGCCCGGAGACCGGCCCAAGGGAGTGAAGGCTCCTGCGGTAGGAGGAGCGAGGTGAAAGAAAGCCTGGCTCTTGCTGAAGAAGGTAGGAGCCAGGCTTTAAAATTATAGGGGGGCATAAAGTTTGATGAGATGGGCTTGGCATTTATTGATATGTCTATTTTGGGCTAGCATGGTTTTTAAGGCACACGCCCAGGTCTTTGAGTTAACTCCTATAGAAGTTCAAGGTTCCGCTTTAGAGCTTTTTGAGGGCGAGCCCTCTTCGTGTTCGGTTATATTTCCTTCAGAATACGAAGGAGAATTTAAAGACCTTGGAGAGTTGCTTTCTAAGGTGCCGGGGGTTTACGTGACAAGGCTTGGTGGGAGAGGAAGTTACACCCTTATTTCTATAAGAGGAAGCACTTCAGCACAAGTGGCAGTTTACTTGAATGGCGTTTTATTGAACTCCGGAGAAGAAGGAGGGGTAGATTTATCAACCATACCTCTTACTGCTGTGGAAAGAGTAGAAGTTTATAGGGGCAGTGTCCCGGCACGTTTTGGAATTCCAGGAATAGGAGGGGTAATAAACATAGTTACTTCGGAGGAACACGAATTTAAAACGATTAAGGCAACAATGGGTTCTTTCCGTAGCTATGCCTTAGAGGGAATCTCTACGATTAAGAGGGGCATGTTTTCCATAAATATGGAGACGAGCAAGGGAGATTACTCATATTTTAACGACAATGGTACTCCTTATAACCCTGATGATGATTATGAAGCGAGGAGACACAATAATGCTTATAGATTGTCAGATGTAAAAATATCGAAAAGGCTTGGTAAGGACAGTAGTATATTCTTAAACTACTTCTCTAAACATAGGGAGCTCCCAAAACCTGCGCCGGCAAGCGATAAGGAGGATAAAATTTCGCATTCTAATTTGTCTCAAGAGAGGCTCATTGCCGAGTTCTCTCAAAAACTATCTTTTTCGGAGAAGCTTAAGGGAAATATATCCTTCTATGGTATATATTCGGAAAAAGAATTTTTAAATCCTTACGGAGATGTTGGTTGGGAAGGACAGCGGCATAACTGGTATAACTCCCATAAAATCGGGGCTCAGCTCTCGCTGAACTATCTAATGAATGACTCCAACTTTGTTGAGGCTTATCTTAATCTTTTTAAAGAAGGGTTTATCCCTGGAGGAGACATAGTTAGCCAGGGGGAAGTTTCTCCTCTTGGAGGGTTGAACAACTATGAAAGAGAGACATTCAGCTTTTCCCTCGATTATACTTATACATCTGGTAAATTTTCCATTATTCCATGGATTAGATTTATAAGCGTAAGCGATAGATCCGAGTTTCTTGATAACGAAGTGATCTCTTCAACTTCAGATTCTTTCTCTCATGGTTTAAGGTTTAGGTATACGATTAACGAAAATTGGTCTTTAAAAACTACATGGGGAAAGTACATTCGTATTCCTAACTTTTACGAAAAGTTTGGAGACGGTGCCTTTATAATAGCCAATCCTTCACTTAAAAACGAGAAGGGTGAAAATTTTGATCTTGGATTAGAATACAGGGATGAAAGACTTATTGGCTACATCACTTACTTTAGGAGCGATGTAGATGATTTGATTGAATTTGTAATGCTCAATCCTAAGTTCGGACGTTATATAAACATTGAAGGAGCTAAAATATACGGCGTTGAGACTGGAGTTACCTGTTTTATAAAAGGTGGATGGAACTTATCGTTGTCTTATACATACATGGAGACAAAAAGTGAAGTTCCCGGCTATAGAAGAGAGAAACCGTTGCCTAATAGGCCCGAGCATAATTTAACTCTCAGAGTAAGTAAATCTTGGAAAGGGTTTGAAGCTTTCGCGGAGGGAAATTTTATAAGTGAGAACTACTTTGATACGGGTGGTTTAGTAAAGTTTAGTGACTGGTGGAGTTTAAATGTGGGGATTTCTTATAGGCTGTCTGATAAAGAGAAGCTTTCTCTTGTTATAAACAATATAACAGATAACCAGGATCTAAAGATTAAACCTGCCTTCGGTTTTGGACCAGAGAGAATAGCAGATTATCCACCAGTGGGAAGAAGTTTTTATCTAACTTATATAAAGAACTTCTGATATAGGAGGTGATTTTTTTGAGGAAAAAATTATTGTATCTTCTTGTAGCTTTGGGTTGCCTCTTCCTTCTTTGGGGATGCGGTGGAGGTGGTGAGGAAAGCTGGATACCAAGTAACTACTTTGCTTTAGTAGTAGGGGTAGATTCTTCTTACCAGTCTGGTAATCTCTCTACCTTGGATTTAAGTGACGAATCTTTTGCTGTTCAAAAGAGCGTTGTGTCCAACCTTAGCGGAGATACTATAGTGAAAACTTTTAAGAACTATGCTTTCATCGTGGAAAGACCTTCTTGGGGGACAGAGCCTTCTCCTGTTAAAAGTTACGATATCGCAACGGGAACTTGGGAAAACCCGCTTAAAGAGTACAGTCTGGGCAGGAACGTTTACGATATTGCC
The DNA here is from genome assembly GCA_001508835.1 of bacterium 42_11. Classification (GTDB taxonomy): domain Bacteria; phylum Synergistota; class GBS-1; order GBS-1; family GBS-1; genus 42-11. Next base: position 4,671 of record LGFB01000065.1, on the reverse strand, counting down.
TTCGTTGATGAAAATACCGCTTATGCAATTCCGTGGGGAGAGAGCTACATACAGAAGATAAATCCAATTACAGGGGATGAAACAAAGAAAATAGACCTATCTTCCTATTCTTATGGTCAGGACGGTTCACCTAATGCAGCTAAAGGATTAGTGGTAGGGGGAAAGCTTTTCGTTATTTTACAAAGGTTCGACGCGGAAACCTTTGACTATGCGACTGGAACGGTCGTTGTTATTGATTTAAATTCAGACGAAATCAGTAGAAGTGTAACCCTTAGCGGTAAGAACCCGAACGATATAGATTACTATCAGGGTAAGTTCTACATAGTTGAGAGTGGGAAACTTTACGATCCTTCTGATGACTTTATAGAGGTTATCACTCCATCCAATTATGATGTTCAGGTTAAAAGCGTTGCCCCCTTGCAAGAGGAAGGAATGGATGTATATTCTCTTGAGATAACAGAGGAGGGAAAGGCTTACCTTTTAGGTGGAGGTTGGCCTAGCTACAAGGTGTTTGAGTATGATATCTCTACAGGGGAAGTGGGCAATTCAATTTATACAGGGGGTTATATCACAGCTATAAAATACGACCCTTATTCGGGATATCTTTTTATCCTGGATAGAGGAAGTGGAGAGGGTAATGGTAAAGTAGTAATCTACGATACGCATTCCAACGAAATTTTAAGGGAAATATCTGAAGAGGAGATTGGATATCCTCCATATTCCATCGATATTTTGGCTTCCAACTAATCAAGAACTAATACCTTTGGAGGGGTATAGGACTCCTCCCCACCCGCTCCCCCTGTAAGAAAGGAGTCCTTTCCCCTCCACCCTGCTTTTATAAATGATACAAAAAGGCAGAATATTAATCAAGGGAGGATAGTGATGGATTGGCTTAAAAAGGGTGGACCGTTAATGTATCCTATACTTATATGTTCTATTTTTGCATTAGCCATTTTCGTTGAAAGATTAATTGCGCTTATGAATAAAGATTCGATATATAGCAATTTTAGAGCTTATTTACATAGCATAATTGAAGAAACTCGGGCAGATTTGAAGGGATTCAGGGAGATATTTGAGCTTGCTATAGACTTAGAAGTTAGGAAGCTTTCTAAGGGATTAGGTACTTTATCTTTGATAGCTAAGATAAGCACCCTTCTGGGACTTTTAGGGACAGTTTTGGGTATGGTCGAAGTATTTAAAAAAGTTTCTGAGGGAAAGCTTGGGGACCCTGCTGCGCTTGCAGGAGGTATATGGGTTGCTCTTTTAACGACTGTATTTGGCCTTTCAGTGGCGATACCTGCAACATTCATGCACAGTATCCTTTCTTCCATTGTTTCCAAGATAGAGGAAAGGCTGTTGAAAATAAGCGAGGAGGTCTTGAAAGGGGTTGCTACGAAAGAAGGCGGGTCTTAATCTTTTGCTTGTTTTGGTTGTTCTACTATTTTCTAATTTACCTGTTTTTTCGATAAACGTGAATATCCCTGTTCAAAGGATAGTCTCTCTTGTTCCCTCGATGACGGAAATTCTCTTTGCCATAGGAGCTGGTGATAAGGTTGTTGGGGTTACCTATTTTGATGATTATCCTGAGGCGGTGAAGAAGCTACCTAAAGTAGGGGATTTAACCAACCCGAGTATAGAAAAGATTCTTGAGCTTAAACCAGATTTGGTTTTAGGTATATCAAATCTTCATGAAGAGCTTTTAAAAAGATTAAGTGAACTTGGAATTCCTTGCTACTCCCTTAAGTTATACGAGTCTTTAAATGAACTTTATCTTTGTATAAAGGATCTGGGGAAGTTTACTAAGAGGGAAAAAGAAGCTAAGGAATTGAGGGAAAGAGTTAGAAGGGAGCTTTTCAATTTGTCTGAAAAGGGAAGGAAATTGAAAAAACATCCCAAGGTTTTTATCGTTATATGGGATTCCCCTTTAGCAACGGTGAGCGAAAAAAGCTATATAAGTGAGCTTATTGAGATAGCAGGTGGGAAAAACATGGTTTCAAATACCGATGCTTATTTTCCTATATACAGCATAGAGTATCTTATCGAAAATCCTCCTGATATAGTTATAGTTATAGGTGGAAAAGGGGGTATGGGAGTAAGCAAAGAAAGATTTTTAAGAGTTTTAAGGGAAAGAAGATTGCAATTTATAGATGAGAAAAGAGTTTTTGAAATTGATGGGGATTTGCTTTTTAGATTGTCCCCCAGGGTTGTGGAAGGTGCCAAACAGCTTTACGAGGTGTTTAGAAAATGGGCAAAAGAAAACTAAAGGAAGGAGAAACCTTTTTGGATTTAACTCCTTTGATAGACATTATACTGCAACTTTTGATCTTTTTTGTGCTTACTACAGCTTTTATCCCTTTTGCAATCAAGGTAGACCTTCCTAAGTCTCGGTCGTCACTGGTTAGGGAGGAGAATCTTGTAGTAATAACTTTAACAAGTGAAGGCAGGCTTTTTTGGGGAAAGGAAGCCGTAAGCTCTGAGGAGCTTTTGCGCAGAATCGAGGAAAAAAGTGATTCATTCGTTTATCTTATAAGAGGAGATAAAGGAGTTAAGTATGGGAACGTAATTGAGCTTTTAAATATGCTGAGGAAAAAGGGAGTAGAAAAGGTGGGGTTGGCGGTTGAGCCAGAGGATTGAACTTCTTGTCGCTTTCTTTTTTTCCATAATTGTTCATGTCTTGATCTTTGTGAATCTTCCTTCTTTTTCTTCCTTGACTAAAACGGATATTGTATGGGTGAAGGTTGTAGAAATGAGGAGTACGAGAGTGAATGTAGAGACGATGGAAAATTTGAAAGGAGGGGTAGGAAAAGGAGTTGATGGGGGAACATCTTTGAGACTCCCCTTGAAGGCGAAAATTTCCTTGAGAAAACTAGAAATAAAAAAACAAACTGTTTCCACAAAGGCTTCTTTTAAGGAAAGTAATAAAAAACCTGGAATACTAACGAGAGTGAAATCTTCAGGTAAGAAAAATATCTCTCATGATAAAAGACCAGTAAGTGCAAAGGAAAATATGAGTTATGAAACTCGGGGAACGAAGCAGAGTGAAAGAACAATATTAGTTCCTCCGAAGCCTTCAAGGGTCGAGAAGCCATCTTACCCATTTATTGCGAGGAAAATGAGGTATGAAGGGGTTGTGGTTCTAGATATAGAGGTCCTGCCGGATGGTAGAGTGGGGGAAGTAAAGGTGGTAGAATCTTCAGGATATAACATCTTGGATAAAGCAGCTATTGAAGCAGTTAGAAAGTGGACATTTGTTCCGGCCCAGAGAGATGGGAAAGCTGTTAGAAGTATCGTAAGGCAAAAGGTGGTCTTCAAACTTAAATGACCGTGAAAAGGATATTGCTCCTATGTCTTTTCATTTTCTTCCTGTTATTCTCGATATACGAGGGACCAACTTCTATTTCTCTTAAGGATATCCTACAAGGATCGCCTATTTTTTGGAAAGTTAGACTTCCCCGGGTAATTCACGCTTTTATAGTCGGAGCTTCCCTGTCTCTGTCAGGTTCTACTCTTCAAGCTATTCTTAGGAATCCTTTAGCAGAACCTTATCTTCTCGGCATATCTGCTGGTGCTGCTGTTGGAGCGGTCTTAGGAGTCATGTTAGGGGTGGATTGGGGTATTGAGCTTTCGTCTTTCGCCGGGGCGATTCTCTCGTTTTTCATCGTCTATCAACTTTCCTTTTATAATGGTTTTTTGTCTTCAGAACGCCTACTTCTTAGTGGTATAGCGGTCAATTCTTTTTTATCTGCTTTTTTAGGTTTCCTATTATATTTTATGGGACAGGGTATTCATGGGATTCTCTTTTGGCTGTGGGGGGGGTTCGGCCTTTCATCATGGAGTAGTGTTATTAGGATTCTTCCTTTTTTCACACTTTTCTCTTTACTTATAATCAGGTATGCTTCGGAGCTTAACATCATATTGTGGGGAGAGGAGCATGCTGAACAAATGGGAGTAGATTTTAATAGACTTGTAAAACTACTTGTAATTGTTTCTTCCCTTTTAGCAGCTTTCTCTGTTGCTTCAAGTGGCATAATCGGCTTTGTGGGGCTAATAGTCCCCCATATGGTGAGAATGGTTATTTCTCCCGACCATCGAAAGCTTCTTCCCTTTTCAATATTGTTGGGAGGAGGTTTTTTGGCGTTTGCAGATGCTCTCTCACGAATTTTATTATCTCCGATTGAAATTCCTGTAGGTATAATTACAGCGCTTTGTGGTTCCCCGATTTTTATATATCTCCTTCGTGGAAAGGTGAAAAATAGTGCTTGAAGTTAGAAATGTCTATGCGGGATATGCAGGAAAAAGTGTAATCAAGGATATCACCTTCTCTTTAAGAAAGGGAGACTTCTTGGCTATTTTAGGGCCCAATGGCTCTGGCAAGAGCACCATAATAAAAGTTATTTCTGGCATTCTTCGTCCGTTGAAGGGGAGCGTTATTTTCGATGGTTTAGATATTTTGTCACTCTCATCTTACGAAAGAGCAAGAATAGTAGCCACGCTTCCTCAAACCGTTAGATTTGATTTTCCTTTTTCAGTTGAAGAAGTAATTGCGATGGGAAGATACCCTTATAAAGGGAAAGGACAGGAAATAGTAGAAGAGCTTATACAAAGGCTTCATCTTCAAGAGCTGAAAAACAGAAAAATAACATCTTTAAGTGGAGGAGAATTTAAAAGAGT
>LGFB01000064.1 GCA_001508835.1 bacterium 42_11 | reverse complement strand
CAGGTTCAATTATTAGAGCCTCATCTTTTATCAGCTTTAAAGCCCTCCTTAAGCCTGCGCTCTCATACATACGCCAGTTCATCGCCGGTGCGATTATCTTCGGCCCCTTAAAGGCCATGTAAACCGTTTCAAGAAGGCCATCGGCTCTGCCAAAAGCAACGGAGGATATAAAATCGGCAGAAGCAGGGTAAACTATCAGGAGGTCTGCCCACGATGCAAGATCTATGTGGGGAACTCCTCCAGCAAAATACTCGTAAGGAGAATAAATTTTCTGAGCGAAGGGAGAAAAAGAAAGGGGAGTAATAAACTCCATTGCCCCCTCACTCAGAACGACGCGGACATTTGCTCCTCCATCTTGAAAGAGCCTTAAAAGCTCTACACCCTTATAGGCCGATATACTACCTGTAATACCAAGAACTATATTCTTTCCTTGGAGAAAGCTTTTGAAGGCAACTCCCACTCTATCAACCCCCGATCAAGCTCCTTTAAAGCGATGGATATGGGCTTAAGCGGTTCTACGCTTAATACCTTCCTTGAAGGGTCACTTCCTATCGCCCTTGCCCTCTTTGCAATTATCATCGTCAAAAGATAGCGGGTGCTTATGTTCCTCTTTTTCATCAAATCCTCTATCGTCGGATAAAACATTCTCCCCCTCACCTCCCGAAAGACCTATTTCCCTTTTAACTATCTCTATCAATTCGGAAGATGCCCTATCTACGTCATCATTAATAACAGCATAATCATAGAGCTCCCTTTTATCAAGCTCCCAAGAGGCATTCCTCAATCTTATTTCAAGCTCCTCCGGTGTCTCCGTTCCTCTTCCCTTTAACCTTGAAGCCAGCTCCTCCTTCGAAGGAGGAAGAATGAAAATCAGAACAGCCTCAGGAAACCTTTCCTTTACCTGTAAAGCACCCTGAACATCGATTTCAAGAACCACGCTTTTCCCTTGATTTAACTTTTCCTCAACAAAGCCTTTCGGAGTTCCATATAGATTGCCATGGACCTCCGCCCATTCAAGAAGCTCTCCGTTATCTCTCATCTTCTCAAATTCCTCTTGGGTTATGAAAAAATAATCCACCCCATTTACTTCCCCCGCCCTCGGCTTACGCGTGGTCACGGAAACCGAATAGATTAGATTCGGCATTGCCTTAAAAAGCTCCCTTCTTAACGTTCCTTTGCCAGCTCCCGAAGGACCAGAGATAACGAAAAGCTTCCCTCTATTCCTCTTCATCCTCCCTCCCACTTTCTTCTATCAATCGATTTGCAACGGTTTCAGGTTGAATAGCGGAAAGAATTATATGGTCGCTATCGGTTATTATAACCGCCCTCGTTCTCCTCCCACAGGTCGCATCTATAAGCTTTCCCTTTTCACGGGCAGCCTCTTTCATACGCTTTATAGGAGCAGAGCCAGGACTGACAATTGCAACTATTCTATTAGCAACAACGACATTGCCAAACCCCACATTTATAAGCTTTAATCCCATAAAAGAGATCACCTCACTCTATATTTTGAACCTGTTCCCTTATTTTCTCAAGCTCGGCCTTTATCTCCACCACAAGCCTCGAGATCTCCACCTCTCCTGACTTTGAAGAAAGGGTATTTACCTCCCTCAACATCTCTTGGATCAGGAAATCCATCTTCCTTCCTACAGGGCTTCCACCCTCTATCATCTTAGAAAACTGGGATAAGTGGCTCTTAAATCTAACGATCTCCTCTGTCGCATCTTTTCTCTCCTGAAGAAATGCTATCTCCGCTATAAGTCTGTCCTCACTTATAGTAACATCCTGCATTATCTCCTCAACCTTTTCCCTTATTTTCTGGGGAATAGATTCCCTGAGCTCCAAGCACCTCCTTTCTACCTCCTCCGATAGAGAGAAAAGGAGATCCACGCGTTTCTTAAGGTCCTCAGCCAAGTATGCCCCCTCTTTCTCTCTCATCTCTATCATATTCCTTAAGGCGGTTTCCAATGCCCTCTCAACTATGGGCCATATTCTATCTACATCCTCAGTAACTTCGGTCACCTCAAATAAGTCTGGAAGCTTTAAAAGAAGATCCAGCCTAATTTCGTCCAACAGTTTAAGCTCATCCTTAAGCTCGTTCAACATTTCATAGTAGCGGCGAGCCAATGGCTTGTTCAAGACTATCTCAGGCATATAGCCTTCCGTATACCGAAAGTTCACAATAACATTAATCTTACCTCTACTTACCTTGCCCTTAAGGTACTCTTTTATCCGCAGTTCAAGAGCCACGAGATTTTTAGGTAGCTTAACAGATATCTCACAAAAACGATGATTAACAGAAGATATTTCTACTATGCACCTTAGACCTTCTCCCTCGCTCTCCCCCCTACCATAGCCTGTCATACTCAGCAAGGAAGCCCTACTTTCCAGAGAAAAACCACCTCTCCATCGCTTGGTATAGTTCCTCAAGATTATACTTCTTTAACGCGGAAATATAAACTACCTTATCCCCAAATCTATCTCCTATTCTCCTTTTTATTCCTTCCAGCTCTTCCAGCGTAAGCTTGTCTATCTTGTTAAAAACCATTATGGTAGGCTTATCCAAGCTTTTCAGTCCCTTCAGAACGGTATTGACCGCATCTATTTGATCAAAGAAATTATAGGAAGATACATCAACCACATGAAGTAAACCGTCAGACTCTCTCACTTCCTCAAGGGTAGCCCTAAAAGCTGCTACAAGATGGTGTGGCAGTTTTCTTATAAAACCAACCGTATCCGTTACAAGTATCTCCCCTCCCGATGGCAAATAAACCCTCCTCGTCAAGGGGTCAAGCGTAACAAAAAGTTTATCCTCAGCATACACATCTTCCCCACTCAAAGCGGAAAGAAGGGTAGATTTCCCCGCATTCGTGTATCCCACGATAGAAGCCTGGAACACGCCTGCCCTTTTTCTCCTCTTTCTCTGTATCTCCCTTCTATTCCTTATCTCCTCGAGCTTCTCCTTAAGAACAGCTATTCTTTCCCTTATCCGGCTTCTTTCTGCCTCAATTTCAGGTTCCCCAGGTCCCCTTGTTCCTACACCACCACCAAGCCTTGAAAGTTCTTTACCTCTTCCCCTAAGCCTTGTTAGCTCATAAGTAAGCTGGGCAAGCTCAACCTGCAGTTTAGCTTCGGCGGTTTTCGCCCTTCTTGCGAATATCTGAATTATAACTTGCGTTCTATCTATTACCTTAACCCCGAGAGCCTCCTCAAGGTTTACCTGTTGACGAGGAGTAAGGTCATCATTAAAAACCACTACATCCGCTTTCAAATCTTCAACAAGCTTTTTAAGCTCTTCAACCTTACCTCTACCAATTAGAAATGCAGGATCAGGAGTCCTCTTTTGGGTTAAAACGGCTAAAGTTTCTCCACCGAGCGTTCTAAAAAGTTCCTTTAACTCTTCGATTTGCTCCTCTATCTCCACCGCATTAGAAGAAGGTGGAATTAAGGAAACTAATATTCCCTTCATTCTATCCCCCTCAAAAGCTCAATTACCCTTTCCCTAAGAGTGCTTGTAAAGTTTTTAATCTCCTCTTTTGCCTTCTTCCCGTTGACTTTAAACTCTAATGTCTTACCGAAAGAAACCTTTATCTTGGTTGGCTTGGGAAAGCATTTCCCCTTTGGCATAGCTTCAAAGCTCCCCTTAATCGCCACCGGCAACACCGGAACGGAAGCCTTTAGGGATACATAAGAAGCCCCGTGCATAAAATCCTTGACCTCCCCATCCTCAGACCGTGATCCCTCCGGAAAAACCAAGACAGCCTCTCCTTTTTTCACAAGCTCGATTACCTTCGACAGCGCTCTTACATCCCCTTCTCCTCTTTTCACTGGGAAAGCTCCTAATGCCATTATGAGACTCCTTAAAAAGGGTATTTTAAAAAGTTCCTCTTTCCCCATGTAGTAAAGCTTTCGAGGGAAAACAGCACCAACTATAACTGGGTCCATTTGGCTACAGTGGTTTGAGATTACAAGAAGCCCCCCTTTCCTCGGTATATTGTTTCTTCCCTTAACGTCCACGGAAAAGAAGACCTTAAGTAGAAAGAATGCTATCGCCTTTATAGCGTTGTAAAACAATAGAGACTACCTCCTCAACAACCTCATCTATGGTTTTACCGGTGGTGTCTATAATTATAGCATCTGAAGCGATCTTAAGAGGGGCTACCTCCCTATTCGAATCTATCTCATCTCTTTTCTGCAAATCTTCAAGAACCTCGTCAAAGGAAAGGTTCTTTCCTCTCTGAATAAGCTCTTTGTGTCTTCGACGTGCTCTTTCTTCTAAAGATGCGGTCAAAAAAACCTTTACCTCAGCCTTCGGAAAAACTACCGTGCCCATGTCTCTTCCTTCCACAACCGCGTTTTTCCCAGACACAAGTCTTCTTTGAAAAGGAAGGAGTCTCTCCCTTACCTTAGCTATTTTAGCCACCAAAGAAACCCTCTTATCTACCTCTGGGTCTCTTATTAATTCAGTCACATCCTCCCCATCAAGGAAAAGCCTTCCATCTCTTATGTCAATGGATGTTGAATCTAAAATATCGCAAATCTTCTTAAGGTCATCTATAGGGAAACCAAGCCTAATAAGCTTAAGGGTAAATGCCCTATAAATGGCTCCCGTGTCGAGATAAAAAAAACCAAGCCTTTTCGCTACAAGCTTGGCTATCGTGGTCTTCCCGCTACCTGCAGGTCCATCTATGGCAACTATCAAACCCTAACCTCCCCTTACTCAAGAGCAGAAAAGATGTCTTCGCCTGTCAAGATATCGCTTGAAATGGAAATGAGCTCATCTATGTTATCCAACTCCAGATTTTTAAGAGCCACCTCGCTTAAGGGATAAAGAAGACCATCAGCACCTATTCCCCAGCCAAGCATGAGGCAGATAGCATCCGCAAGGTGAACGATAGCTGTAAGCTTGGGGGAAACCTGGGCATCTTCAGGCGAGTGGTGATGCCCTATTGCATCCACAAGCTCCGGCGGAAGATTCCACTTTTCGGCTATCTTACTTCCTATTTCGGTATGGTCAAAACCAAGTATATCTCTTTCAGCTTCATGAAAAGGAACTTTTTCCGTCCCCACCTTCCTCAAGATAAGGGTAAAACCGAACTTTACAAACTGGTTAAGAACTATCTTGCCAATATCATGAAGCAGGCCTGCAACAAAAGCCTGCTCTATATCTTTATATTTAACCTTTTTAGCTATCTCACGACAAACTATTGCCACTCCTAAAGAGTGACGCCAGAGCTCCCCTCTATCAAGAGCATAGCCTTGAAGCTCTCCGCTCATGTGACTATGAGCCGCAGCAGCGTATATTAAGGATTTGACCGTATTGTAACCCAATACCGTGATGGCTTCGCTTAAAGTCCCTATACTCCTTGGAAATCCGTAGTAGGCAGAATTAGCAAGCTTTAATATCTTCGCCGTCAACCCCTCATCCTGAGAAACAACCTTAGCTACATCTGAAGAGCTACTTTTAGGGTCATCAAGGGTTTTTATCGCCTTTATCACTACCGTAGGCAGGGGAGGAATTTCATCGACCCTGCGCAAAATCCTTTCCACTACAGCACTGTTGGTGACCATTTCACACTACCTCCACTTTAGCATCATCAAAATGATTATATCACACCACCACGAAGTATCATATGCAGTAATTCCTCCTTACTCAAAAGCTTATATTCTCCCTCTTTAAGATTCTTAAGGCGCATCCTCCCGATAGCAATCCTTATAAGCCTTTCAACCTTTATACCAAAATAACCAAATATCCTTCTTACTTCTCTTTTTCTTCCCTCTCCGATTGAAACTTCAACCCAACCGTCGGGAAGTATCTTAACCTTAGCAGGCGAAGTAATTCCATCTTCAAGGGGTATACCGGTTTGCATAGCCTTTATCTCTATTTCTGTAGGAAGCCTATCTCCCTTTACGAGATACGTTTTCTTTATCTGTCCCGAGGGGTGTGTCAGAAAGTGGGTAAGCTCACCATCATTAGTTATGATAAGTAAACCTTCACTACGCAAATCAAGTCTGCCTACAGGATAAACCCTCTCCTTAACTCCCTTTATTAAATCCATTACCGTAGGATACCATCTATCTCTCACAGCACAAACATAACCCATGGGCTTATTCAAAACTATATAGACCTTTCTCTCGGGCTTAAGGAGCTTCCTTCCTATCCTTACTTCGTCTTTTTCCGGATTTACGAAAAAGGCAAGTTCCCGAACAACCCTGCCATTTACTTTAACTCTTCCACTTAATATAAGCTCTTCAGCCTTTCTCCGAGACGCCACTCCGCATTGTGCAAGAAACTTATTTAACCTAATCTTCATCTTCTACCAGGCTATCTTCATTGCCTCCTTAACCTTCTGAATGGTCTGAGAAGCGAACTCCCTCGCCTTTCTCGCACCCTCGTGAAGCTTTTCTACCAACTCCTCCTTTTTACCCTCGTATTCGCTTCTTCTCTTTCTGAAAGGCTCTATAGTGGGCAAAAGATGCTTAAGCAAAACCCTCTTACAATCTATACAGCCTATAGAAGCCGTTCTACAACCCTGATATATTTCGTTCATATCTTCCGAACTACTATTGAAAGCCTTATGTAAATAATACACAGGGCAGTCTTCCGGTATTCCCGGATCGCTTCGTTTCATTCGGCGAGTATCGGTCATCATGGTCAATACCTTTTGCTCGATCGACTTCGGATCTTCGGTAACTCCTATGTAATTATTATAACTTTTGCTCATCTTACGGCCATCGGTTCCTAATATTTTAGGAACTGGAGTGAGAATCATCTCTGGGATTACAAAGACTTCCCCATAGAAATAATTAAATCTCCTCGCTATCTCCCTCGTTAACTCAAGGTGAGGAGCTTGGTCTTCTCCAACAGGAACATAGTGTGCATTATAAATGAGAATGTCTGCCGCCTGTAGGACAGGATAGCCCAAAAAAGCATACGTTGAAAGATCTTTGTTTTTTATCTCCCGAATCTGCTCCTTATAGGTTGGATTCCTCTCAAGCCAAGAAACCGGTGTTATCATGGAAAGGGCAAGATGAAGTTCCGCATGTTCTGGAACCTCGGATTGAATAAAAACTACGCTTTTGTCAAAATCTATCCCCACAGCATACCAATCTAACGCCATCTCCACTATATATTCTTTCAACTTCGAGGGATCAGCGTATTCTGACATCATGGCGTGCCAATCCACTATACAATAGTAACAG
>LGFB01000063.1 GCA_001508835.1 bacterium 42_11 | reverse complement strand
CGCACCAGTTGGGCTTGAAGATACAAGAGAAAGGATGCTTCTGGTATTAAGAAGCATCCTTTTAATATTTAATGAGGAGGGAATACAATGAAAGCAGAAATTCTTCAAAGAGAAGGTCATCATGCGAAGGTTAAGATTGAAATTCCGGCGGAGGAATTTTCTCAGGCTGTGAATAGAGCTTTTAAAAAACTTGTAAAAGATGCAAATATACCCGGCTTTAGGAAAGGTATGATTCCGAGAAAGGTCTTTGAAGCGGTTTATGGAAAGAAGATTATATACGATGAGGCTATTCAAGATATAGCTCCACCTGCTTATGACAAGGCGATTAAGGATCTTAACTTGGATCCTATAACAAGGCCACGTATATCCTTTGCAGAAATTGAGGAAGGCAGACCTTTGGTATTTACAGTTGATCTTGTGTTAAAGCCGGAAGTTAAGTTGGGAAATTACGATGATATAGATGTTACCGAGGACAAGATCGAGGTTACCGATGAGATGGTTAATGAAGTTTTGAAGGATTATCAGGAGCGCCTCGCCACTTTCGAAGAGGTAAAGGATAGACCAGCGAAACTTGGAGACTTTCTTATTGTTGAGGTCAAAGATGAAAAAAGTGGCGAATGGAGAAAGGCTCAACTTTTCTTGAGTGAGGAAGTTAAGGAAAAGCTTGAGGGATTAAATGTTGGAGATGAGAGGGAACTTGAAATTAAGGGAGAAAGGTTTACAATAAAGGTATTGGAGATAAGAGAGAAAAGGTTACCTGAGATAAATGAGGATTTTGCGGTTTCCCTTGGGTTCGAGAGTTTGGAGGAGTGTAAGAAGTCTATAAGGGAGGCGCTTGAGGCGGAACTTAAAAGAAGGGTTGAGATTGCTTTCAGAGAGAGAGTTATAGAAAAACTGGTAGAGCTTTCAGAGGTTGAACTTCCTGAAGAGGCTGTGGCTGAAGAAATAGAGTATCTCAAGGAAAGCGATAAGAGGAAGGCCGAAGAATACGGCATGAGCTTGGAAGAGTTTTTACGAAGGATAGGAATTGAGGAAGGTAAAGTAAGCGAGTACTATAAAACTAGGGCAGAAAAGAGATTGAAAAGGGAGTTTGTTCTCGATGCTTTAGCGGAAAAGGAGAATGTTTCAGTTTCCGATGAGGAGGTTGAGGCAGAGCTACGGAGCATAGCGCAGGAAAACAATGTTCCCTATGAACGTGTTAAGGCCTTTTGGGAAAGCGAGGAGAGAATAAAAGTTCTGAAGAGTGATATAATAAGAAGAAAAGCAATAGAAAAGGTTATAGAATACATTAAGGGAAGAGGTGAAGATAGAAAAAATGTTGATTCCAGTAGTGATAGAGCAGACACATAGAGGAGAAAGAGCATATGATATTTATTCTCGTTTGTTGAAGGATAGAATCATCTTTATCGGTGAACCCATAGATGACAATGTTGCGAATATCGTAGTTGCTCAGCTTCTTTTTCTTGAGGCGGAGGATCCTAAAAAGGATATATTCATTTACATAAATAGTCCTGGCGGGTTGGTGACGGCGGGGCTTGCTATCTACGATACCATGCAATATATAAAGGCTGATATTTGCACCATATGTATAGGTCAAGCTGCGAGTATGGCAGCTGTGCTTTTGGCTGCTGGGACAAAGGGGAAGCGATATGCTTTGCCTCATGCCCGTATAATGCTTCATCAACCCCTTGGTGGTGCTCAGGGACAGGCTACAGACATAAACATACAGGCCAAGGAAATAATGAGATTGAGGGGTTTAATAAACGATATTCTGGTTAAGCATACGGGTCAAAGTCTCGAAAGAATAGAGAAAGATACAGACAGGGATTTCTATATGACGGCGGAAGATGCCAAAGAGTATGGGATAATAGATGAAGTAATAACAAGAAGGAAGTGATTGGATGATAACTTTTAGGGGGGATAGCGAGAAAAACAAGAGGAAGCTGGTTTGCTCCTTTTGTGGTAGGAGTCAAGGGGAAGTTAAAAGAATAATAGTGGGGCCAGGTGTTAGTATATGCAATGAATGTGTTGATTTGTGCAAGCAAATTCTCGATGCGGAGATGGAAGATGATAGGCCTGTAACTCTTAGATCTTCTTTGCCTAAGCCTGCTGAAATAAAGAGATTTCTCGACGACTATGTCGTTGGGCAAGAAAAAGCTAAGAGAATTCTCTCTGTTGCTGTTTATAATCACTATAAGCGTATATATTGTAGCGATCGATCCAGTAATATGGATATAGAAAAAAGCAATATTCTCTTAATAGGACCCACGGGTTGTGGGAAAACTTTACTTGCCCAGACATTGGCCAAGATGCTAAATGTTCCATTTGCTATAGCTGATGCAACCACCCTCACGGAAGCAGGGTATGTTGGAGAGGATGTTGAGGATATTCTTTTAAGATTGCTTCAAGCGGCGGATTTTGATGTTAAAAGAGCAGAAAAGGGTATAGTTTACATAGATGAAATAGACAAAATAGCTAGGAGGGGAGATAGTCCCTCTATTACGAGGGATGTTTCCGGTGAAGGGGTTCAGCAGGCTCTACTAAAGATTCTGGAAGGGACGATTGCTCATGTTCCTCCACGGGGTGGTAGAAAGCATCCCTATCAAGAATTTATACCTGTCAACACTACGAATATTCTTTTCATTTGTGGAGGGGCGTTCGAGGGTATTACTGAAATAATAGGCAGAAGAATTGGAAAGAAAGGATTAGGATTTGGAAGGGATATTACGAAAGAAGAGGAGCTCGATATTGGTAAAATCCTTGAAAAGGTTATGCCTGAAGATTTGCTTAAGTTTGGAATGATACCTGAATTCGTGGGAAGATTGCCCATAATTGCTACTTTACATCCGTTGGATGAAAACGCTTTAGTCAGGATTTTGACGGAACCTAAAAACGCTTTGGTTAAGCAGTATAAGAAGATATTCGAACTTGACGGTGTAGAACTTGATTTTGAAGAGGAAGCTTTAAGAAGCATAGCGAGAAAGGCGTTGGAGCTTAAGACAGGCGCTCGTGGCTTAAGAGCAATAATCGAAGAAGTTTTATTAGATGTTATGTTTGAGATACCCTCTTCTGAAAATATTAGAAAATGTGTTATAACTAAAGAAACGGTTGAGAAAGGTGCTCCTCCTTTGGTGTTAGAAGGACCATCGAAGAAGAAAGGTGTAGAAGCAAGCGATACACTTATAAGATTGGCTTAGGAGGGATAGAAGTCTATGGATAGTTTTTTGCCTCAGGTGAGAATGCAAGAAATAGTACCTCTTCTTGCGGTTAGGGATGTTGTTGTTTTTCCTAATATAGTGGTTCCTTTGTTTGTCGGAAGGCCTAAGTCCTTGAAAGCTTTAGAAGTAGCTATGCTCGGTAATAGGTTAATAGTAATTGCGGCACAGAAGGATCCTAAGGTTGAGGATCCTAAACCTTCCGACCTTTATAGTATAGGCACGCTGTGTCATATACACCAGATGGTGAAACTACCGGATAATACTGTGAAAGTCTTGGTTGAAGGTAAAGAGAGAGTTAGAATAGATGATTTCCTAAAAACTGATGAATTCTTTGAAGTTCGGGTTACTCCTATATCTCTGGAAGTTCCCTATTCTCCACATGTTGAGGCTCTTTTAAGAAATGTTATATCTGAGTTTGAGAAATATGTTAAGCTTCATCCAAAGGTTCCTCCGGAGATAATGATTACTATTATGAGCTTGAGCGATGCCAGCCGCATTGCTGATATAATCGCCGCTAACATGCACATCAAACTTCAAGAAAAGCAACAAATTTTGGAAGCGATTCTTCCCGAAGAGAGATTGAAAAAGCTTTTGTCTTTCCTTGTTAGAGAGGTCGAAGTTTTAGAGCTCGAGAAGAAGATTCACGAAGAGGTAAGAAAGCAGATGGAGCAAACGCAGAAGGAGTATTATCTGAGAGAACAACTCAAGGCTATACAGAAGGAGCTTGGTAGAACAGATGAGCTTGCAGAGGAGATAGAGGAGTATGCCAGGAAGATAAAGGAAGCTAAAATGCCTCCTCAAGTTGAGGAAAAGGCTATGCACGAACTTAAACGTCTTGAGAAAATGCTACCTATGACGGCGGAGGCTACCGTTGTTAGGACATATCTCGATTGGTTGGTTTCCTTGCCGTGGTCTAAACGGACAAAAGACAAGCTCGATATATCCAGAGCTGCCAGAATTTTAGATGAGGACCACTATGGGCTCGAAAAGGTTAAGGAGAGAATTTTGGAGTATCTTGCGGTTAGAAAACTTTCTAAGAAAATGAGAGGGCAAATTCTTTGCTTTGTTGGACCACCGGGTGTCGGAAAGACTTCCTTGGCACGGTCTATAGCCCGAGCCCTAAATAGAAAGTTTGTAAGGATATCTCTTGGTGGCGTTAGGGATGAGGCTGAGATAAGAGGGCATAGAAGAACTTATGTAGGTGCTCTCCCTGGCAGAATAATTCAGAAAATAAGACAGGCTGGAACAAAAAACCCGGTTTTCCTTCTTGATGAAGTTGATAAGATAGGAATAGATTTTAGGGGAGATCCAGCAGCGGCTTTACTCGAAGTTTTAGACCCAGAACAAAATCACTCCTTTAGTGATCATTTTCTTGAGGTTCCCTTCGATCTTTCGGAAGTCATGTTTATAACAACCGCTAATGTAACTTATACTATTCCAAGACCACTTTTAGATAGGATGGAAATTATACACATACCTGGTTATACGGAGGAAGAAAAAATAATGATAGCTTTAAAGCATCTTATCCCAAAACAGCTTGAAAGACACGGCCTGAATGAAAACATGGTTAAAATTACGGAGCAAGCCCTTCGGAAAATAATAAGGGAATATACAAGAGAGGCTGGAGTTAGAAATTTGGAAAGAGAAATAGCTTCTATATGCAGAAAGGTTGCAAGAAAGATAGTGGAAAGTGGAGAAAAAGCGGAAAAAGAATATAAGATTACGGCTCAAAATCTTCACATATATCTTGGGCCTCCTAAGTTTAGGTATGGTATAGCCGAGGAAAAGGACGAAATTGGAATAGCTACGGGACTTGCATGGACAGAAGTCGGCGGAGAAATACTTTTAATAGAAGCGGTAACCATGAGGGGGAAAGGAAAACTCACATTAACAGGTAATCTTGGAGATGTAATGCAAGAATCGGCGCAGGCTGCGGTTAGCTACATAAGAAGTCATGCAAAGGAACTTGGAGTGAAAGAAGATTTTTATAAAAACTTGGATATTCATATCCATGTTCCTGAGGGAGCTATACCTAAAGATGGTCCTTCTGCAGGAGTGGCAATGCTTACAGCATTAGTTTCCGTTTTAACGGGTTGTCCTGTAAGGAGAGATGTAGCTATGACGGGTGAAATAACTTTGCGAGGGAAGGTTCTTCCCGTTGGAGGTATAAAGGAAAAAGTTTTAGCGGCGCATCGGGCTGGTATAACTACGGTAATTCTTCCAAAGGACAATGAAAAGGATTTGTTAGAGATTCCGCCAGAGGTTAGAAAGAAAATTAACTTTAAATTTGTTGAAAGGATGAATGAAGTCTTAGAGATAGCTCTTGCTAAAGATGAGAGAAGAGAGGAAGCTCTTAGTAAGTGTGTATCAGCCTGATGAAATTCCTTTTGACCTTGGCTTTCCTGAAATAGCTGTAGCTGGCAGATCCAATGTGGGAAAATCATCCTTCATTAATACCCTTCTTGGAAAAAAACTGGCAAAGGTTAGTTCTACACCGGGGAAGACACGCTCGCTTAATTTTTACCTTATAGATGGCGAATTCGTTCTGGTGGACTTGCCGGGGTATGGCTATGCCAAAGTTTCTGTGGAGGAACGGAAAAGATGGGCCCGCTTGGTTGATGCCTATGTTAGAGGAAGGAAGGCCCTAAAGGCCTTCCTTCAGATTATAGATATAAGACATATTCCCATGGAAAGCGATTTGAGACTTTATGAGTGGATAGAAAGTTATGGCTATAAAATGGCTTTTATTTTTACAAAAATCGATAAACTCTCGAAATCTGAAATAAAAAAGCAGGTAAATTATGCTAAGAGGTTTTTCCCGTTGAATGAAGAAAACTATGTTTTATTTTCTTCTCTGACGGGAGAGGGTAAGAAAGAGGCTTGGTCTCTTATAAATAGATTGCTTTCCCAGAAGGGAGGAGAGTAAAGGTATGCAATCGGAACTTCCCAAGGCGTATGATCCTTCTCGGGTAGAAGAGAAGTGGTATTCTTTTTGGATAGAAAAGGGGTATTTTCATAGCGAAGTCGACCCTTCAAGGAAGAAGTTTTCTGTGGTAATTCCTCCTCCAAACGTTACAGGTTCCCTTCACATGGGGCATGCCTTAAACAACACCATTCAGGATATTTTTGTCAGGTGGAAAAGGATGCAAGGATTCAATACTATGTGGCTACCGGGCACAGATCACGCTGGTATAGCTACCCAAAACGTTGTGGAGAGAGCTCTTGCAAAAGAGGGTCTGAAAAAGGAAGATTTGGGAAGAGAAAAGTTTCTTGAGAAGGTTTGGGAATGGAAGGAGAAATACGGAGGAACCATAATTAGACAGCTTAAAAGGCTTGGGGCTTCCTGTGATTGGGATAGAGAAAGGTTCACTCTTGATGAAGGTTTGTCTAGGGCGGTAAGGGAGGTCTTCGTTAGACTCTTTAGAGAAGGGTTAATTTATAGGGGTAATTATATAATAAACTGGTGTCCTCGTTGCGGAACCGCCCTTTCAGATATAGAGGTTGAGCATGAGGAAGTTCGTGGAAGCTTGTGGTATGTTAGGTATCCTATACTAGATGAGCCCGGCAATTATATTACGGTTGCAACTACTCGCCCGGAAACAATCCTGGGAGATGTGGCTGTGGCTGTTCATCCGGATGATGAAAGATATAAGGAGTTTGTTGGTAAAAAGGTTAATATTCCACTTACCAATAGAATAGGCGTTGTAATTGCCGATGAAATGGTAGATCCCTCTTTTGGAACTGGTGCTGTTAAAATCACGCCTGCCCACGATCCTAACGATTTTCTTGTGGCTCAAAGGCATTCTTTAAGTCATATAAAAGTTATTGGTCCCGATGGTAAGATGACAGGTGAAGCTGGAAGAGCATATGAGGGACTCGATAGATTCGAATGCAGAAAAAGGGTTGTTGAGGATTTAGAGAAAGAGGGACTTCTTGAAAAGGTTGAAGAATACACGCATGCGGTTGGGCATTGCTACAGGTGTAAAACC
>LGFB01000062.1 GCA_001508835.1 bacterium 42_11 | reverse complement strand
ATAACCTGTGGATGCTTTTTGAACGTTAATTGCCCAAACAGCAACCGTGAGCAACGCTATAGAAGCAAGAAGCTGATTTGCTCCCGCAAAGGCAGGCCAAAGCAAACTTAAAGCCCCTCCCCAAGCAAGGCCTACACCAAAGAAAGCAGCTATGAATGAAGCAACCCATCTATTGGCGATAAAGGAATAAAATCCTGGCGCACTTTCACGAAGAGGCTCAAATAGCTCAGCCCAAGCAAAACGCGCAAGTCTGTTAGTAGTATCCAGCGTAGTTAAGATGAAACAGGATACCCAAAGGCCAGCAAATGTTCTTCCGACGTGGAATGGTATACCCAAAGCATTTTCAAGCCCCATAGCATATCCCGAATAAAATGGTCCCAATGGGCCACCAACTGTTCCAGCAGCTTTCAGATAGTTCTGCCCAAGATAGGCCCCTCCCGCCTTTAACATATCTAAATTGATGTTCATCTGAGAAAGTTTTTCAGCTGAACCCTCCAAAACTGAAAAACCAAAAACCGCAACTGAAACAACCACTATTGTTGAAAGAAACCCTTCAGTAAACATCGAACCGTAACCAACCAAAAGACCGCTTAATTCATTATCGAGCTGTTTGGAAGAAGTACCAGAAGCTACCAGAGAATGAAAACCTGAAAGCGCACCACAAGCTACCACTAAAGGCACTGTAGGCCAGAAAGGAGATGGTTTCCCGCCAACAATGTTAGGACTAAATGATGTAAACGAAGGGAACGAGAAGCCCTTTGCCAAAATAAGGAACGATATTCCTCCTAAAATTAACCCTATCCAGAGAATATAAGCATTAAGATAGTCTCTTGGCTGAAGCAAGACCCAAACCGGTAATGAAGCTGCCACAATAATATAAATGAAGGTCAAGACATACCACGTTTCCCTGGAAAGCTTCAACGGGAAGTAGAAACTAAGCCATATAGATAAAGCGAGCAAAGCAAGACCAACAATTGTTCCTCCCTTCATTCCCCACCTTGACCTATACATGATAAAACCTGAAATCATCGCTGCTATTATGAAACCTATAGAAGCAGTAGGAACCGACGGATTAGAAACAAACGTCCTTGCTAATGTAACAGCAAAAGCGGCCACTACAAGGATTAAAGCAAAGTATACAAAAACCTCAAAGAGATAAGAAGTCCTTTTGCTCATAATCCTGCCAGCCACGTATTGAATGGACTTTCCTTCGTATCTTATAGAAGCCATTAGCGAAAGATAATCGTGAACGCTTCCAATAAAAATATTACCAAGCCATATCCATATTAATGTTGGAAGCCACCCCCACGCCATGGCCATTGCAGGTCCTAAAATAGGTCCGGCACCGGCTATAGAAGCAAAATGATGCCCATAAAGAACAAAAGGATGTGCGGGATAATAATCCACGCCATCTTTCAAAGCAACAGCAGGTGTTGGTCTTGCAGGATCGGCCTTAGCTACATTTCTTTCGAGACCTTTACCATAAGTAAAATATGCCACCAGATAAATCACCGCCGCCACAAGAACCACCAGAGTTGACATAAAACCCACCTCCCTTTTAACTAGCAATCCAAGTGATATTATACCACAAAGAATAGCCTACTTCTAAAGCTCTACTCTGCTTGCTTTCCAATATACTTATTAACCAGCGTTCTAAATTGAACAGGGCTAAACGGCTTAAATATTACTTCTTCTACCCCAAGAGCTTTCAATTCACCGATAATATCTTTCTCCGCAATTGCCGTTACTATTACTATTGGAACGCCCTTAAGGTGTCCCATCTTGCGAATCTCCCTTAAAAGAGATAAGCCATCTAACCCAGGCATCATGATATCTAAAAATATAAGGTCTGGTTTATTTTTCTTCAAAAAAGCAAGAGCCTCAGCACCATTAGAAGCCCCAACTACTTCCGCATCTTCTCTTGAAAGAATTTGTTTTATAAGATCTCTAACCAAAGGCGAGTCATCAATAACAAGGATACTTCTTTTCATCAAACGCTACTTCACCTTAAACAAAGAAAAGTGTAGAAAAGTTTCACCCAATACAAGAATTTTCCCTATAGTTTTTTTACCATCTCCAAATCTCACTTCTTTACCTAAACCTGTAGGCGTTGAATGTTCAATAACATCCTTAACAATAATCGGTTTTATCAGACTTCTCACCCTCCTAAGAGAGGGGTTAACCCCTCTTTTAGCCAGAAAGCCTTCTATTAAATAACTTCTCAGGAGCTTTTTCAAAAATTTTGCTAAAATCTTCCTGCTACCGAAAAGATCTACAGAAATGAGTGTAGGCGTCTCCACAACAAAGCCAGAAAAATCTCCATTCAATCCCTGCAACTCTTCCAGATAACCCTCTATTTCCGCTCTTAAAGTAGCGTAAACATCATTGAAAGAAGAGGTTTTAGAAGAAATTTTCAAGCTTGCCAACGTTCTTTCCACAGAATCCCAAAGCGCCCGCTGATCCGATTTATAACCTTCTCCTCGGAAAAGCGACCCGGTAACACCTTCACAAAGCGTCCTTCTTAGAGAAGGGTTAAGCAAAACGACCCCCGTTTCGAAAATAGTCCCTCCACCCCATCTTCTCCGTTCTATACAAGATACCGGGATCTCAAAATCCCCCATTTTTCCTATCCATAGAGAAGTATTAACTACCCTATCCTGTCGAGCGCCCAACAACTCCTCTCCATCAAGGATAAAAAATGGTTTTCCAGATAAGTTAGTAAACCTTACCCGTTCGATCGTGGGGGGATCAAGCTCAGATACAGAAAAGCCATCATCCTCAAGCGTCAAAAACTCTCCCCCTACATCAATTTCGGGAAACTTAAGAGGATAAATAACAAGGTTCCTTAAAAAAAAGGGGGTCTCTATGACTATCTCACCCAGAATGTCTTCCAGTAAATTACGCTTCACCCAAGTATACCCTCCTGACTCGGTCATCATTCAAAAGCTCTTCACCTGGACCTTCCATAACTATTCTTCCGGTTTCAAGCACATAACCATAATGGGCAATTTTTAACGCAGCACGAGCGTTCTGCTCTATTAACAGAATAGTCTTTCCTTCTTCATTTATCTTTTTTATAACCTTAAATACTTCCCTTACAAGAAGAGGAGCCAATCCCAACGAAGGTTCGTCCATCATAAGAAGCTGAGGTCTACCCATGAGAGCCCTTCCCAAAGCCAGCATTTGTTGTTCTCCACCAGAAAGGGTACCAGCCTTTTGCCACTTCCTTTCTTGAAGTCTTGGAAATAAATTGAAAATCCATTCAAGGTCTTTTTCAATACTATTATCATTCCTGTAATAAGCTCCCATCAGTAAATTCTCCATCACAGTCAAATTAGGAAAAACTCGCCTTCCTTCAGGCACCATCGCTATCCCTTTCTGGACTATTTCATGAGTGGGTTTCCCAATTAGCTCTTCCCCCTTTAATTTTATAGAGCCTTTAGCATCCACAAGGCCACAAATAGCCCTTAATGTAGTGGTCTTACCAGCACCATTAGCACCTATAAGGGTAACAATTTTCCCTTCAGGAACCTCAAAGCTAATCCCTTTAAGAGCATGAATTCCTCCATAATAAACATGAAGATTTTCAACCTTGAGCATCTTACTCTTCAGCCTCCCCAAGATACGCTTCTATAACCTTAGGGTCTCTCTGAATAACTTCCGGCGGTCCTTCAGCAATACTCACTCCGTGGTCCATAACTCTTATCCTTTCACATATTCCCATAACGACCTTCATATCGTGTTCTATGAGAAAAATAGTAACCCCGAACTCGTCTCTGACCATTTTAATAAAATCCATTAATTCCTGAGTTTCATTAGGGTTCATTCCTGCAGCAGGCTCATCAAGCAAAAGAAGCTTTGGATGAGTAGCAAGAGCCCTCGCTATTTCTAGCCTCCTTTGCTGACCATAAGGCAAACCACCAGCGATAAAATTCTCATATCCTACAAGACCAACCTTAGAAAGAAGCTCCCGAGCTTCCTCTCTCCACCTCTTTTCCTCATCCAAATACTGTGGCAGTCTTAAAACGGAACTAAATAAACCAGACTTCATTTGGTAATGATAAGAAACCATTACATTCTCTAAAACCGTCAATTCTCTAAAAAGCCTTATATTCTGAAATGTTCTTGCTATTCCCTTAGACACTATAAAATTGGTAGGTTTTCCCGTTATATCCTCGCCATCAAAATATATTTTACCAGATACCGGCGTATAAATACCCGTTATCAGATTAAATACAGTAGTTTTACCGGCACCATTAGGTCCGATGAGCCCCACAAGTTCTTTTTCTTTAATCTCTATAGAGAAATCACTTACCGCTCTTAAGCCCCCAAAGTCCATAGTAACCCCATCCAGTTTAAGAAGAACCTTCATCCTTTTCCACCCCCTCAAGTGGAAAGAGACGATTAAGCAAAAAGTCCCAAGAAAGCTCCTTCCTACCAAATAATCCCCTCTGCCAATAAAGCATAACAAATATAAGCAGTAATGAAAAAACGACCATTCTCATTCCAGGAATACCAGGAATATGAATGGGACCTATATTTATTGGGTTTTCCACAGCCCTTAGAAGTTCAGATAGAACCACAAATACCAAAGAAGCGATTGCAGCTCCTGTAAAGCTACCCAGACCTCCAAAGACAATAATTATGAGCAAATTAAAAGTAAAGAAAAATGAAAAGAGCTTCGGATCTATTGTACCTAAGAGAGATGCTAGAAGTCCTCCACCCACACCCAAGAAAAATCCTGCAATCGTTAAAGCAAGGAGTTTATGCCGTCTAACATCTATTCCAATCCCCTCAGCGGCTATCTCGTCCTCTCTTATAGCTTCAAAAGCTCTCCCATAAGAAGAAGTCCTAAGAAGCCTCATAAAGAAATAGGTAAGCAAGGCCCATCCCCAAGTCCAATATAAATTAACGTATCTTGGAATATCCTTTAACCCCAAAGCACCATTAGTAATCGGAACCAAATTGTTAGCTAAAACAACAACCATTTCTCCGAACCCCAAGGTAACTATGGCGAGATAATCTCCCCTTAACTTGAAAGAAGGCATCCCAACCAAGTAAGCTGCACCAGCTCCAATAATACCCGCGATTAGAAGCGAAGGAAAAAGAGGCAAGCAAATTGAATTAAACGGCCATATTAAGGGTTCTATTATGTAGGACATCGCCTTCTTATCCACAGGCATGGTAAGAAGAGCAACCGTGTATGCTCCTAAAGCGATAAAAGCATTCGGCCCAAGCATAAATTGCCCCAGAGTACCGTTAACAAGATTGTAGGCCATGGCTAAAACCATGTATACAGCCGATACATTAAGAATTCTTATGGTGTAAGGATCTAATAAGTGGTCAGCTCTTGATAGAAAAAGAAAGATGCCAATTACTAAAAGAACATTTAAGAGGAACCGCGTTTTCCTTCTCTTTCTGATTAAAACTTCCTTATCAAGCGCTACCATTTTCACATCACACCTTTTCTTTCAAAGGTTCACCCAAAAGTCCTGTAGGTTTAAAAAGCAAAACAACTATTAGTATACCAAAGGCTATCGCATCTCTATATCCTGCGATGCTTGGCATAAAAGCAACAACTAAAATCTCGATCATGCCAAGGAGAAAACCGCCTAACATCGCTCCAAAGATGTTTCCTATTCCTCCAAAAACTGCTGCTATAAAAGCTTTTAACCCTGGCATTATCCCCATATAAGGATTAATCTGTGGAAATTTTATAGCCCACATTATGCCACCTGCCGCAGCAAGGGCAGACCCAATCGCAAAAGTAAAGGAAATGACTTTATCTACATCAACTCCCATAAGGCTTGTAGTCTCTATATCAGTAGCTACCGATCGCATTGCCATGCCGATTTTAGTCTTATAAATTAGATAAACCAATCCCACAAGAAGAATCGCTGTTATAAGGGGTATCCACAAGGTGAAAGAGACCAAATAAACTCCCCCTATGTTTAAACCTATATCAAAAGCTGGTGGACGAGGAAAAGCCTTTGGCCTCCCCCCGAATATAACAAGGCCGAGGCTTTCAAGAAAAAAGGAAACCCCTATGGCGGTTATCAAAGCGGAGATTCTTGGCGCCCTTCTTAAAGGTTTATATGCCCCTATGTAAATAGAAACTCCCAACAAACTGGTTAATAATACTGCTAAAATCCAGGATATCTGCCACGGCAAACGAAACATAAGCACTCCAAAGTAAGCCAAATAACAACCAACCATCATAACATCTCCATGCGCAAAGTTAATCAACCGTATTATTCCATAAACCATGGTATAACCGATCGCTATAAGAGCATATAAACTTCCTAAAGACAATCCATTAGCCAATTGCTGAAACAAATCAACTATGCCCACTCTTCCAAGCATCCTCCTTTCTGATAGTTTATCATACAAAAGAATAGCCAAACAAAACAGGACCGGTGGCCTTCTTCTTCGGAAAGCCACCGGTTTTAAGAACAGTTATAAATTATAATCCCCTATACAAATATCAGCATCCTACGGTTTGACTATATCTACATACGCAAACTTGCCATCTTTGACAGTTTGTATGACCACAGGCCTTATTGCATTGTGGTTTTCGTCAAAACCGAATTCACCCATGAATCCCGTAAAGCTCTTTATCCCCTCCAATGCATCTCTTATTTTTTCAGGGTCGGGCTCCCCAGCTTTTTCGATAGCATGAACTAAAACAAGATATGCCTCAGCAGCTAAAGCAGCAAAAGAATCTGTATCTTTACCATACTTTTTACGATAGGCCTCTACAAACTTCTTACCTATGTCGGTTGTAACGGCGCTTTGATCATAAAAGTTAGTAAAGTAAATTCCTTCAACGGCTTTACCTCCTATCTGAATTAACTCAGGAGCATAAGAACCGTCAGCCGAAAAGACTATAGATTTAACACCGAGTTCACGAGCTTGCTTCGTAAAAAGTGCTATTTCATTGTAATAGCCAGGAATGTAAATCATGTCGGGATTCTTTGCTTTAACAGCGGTAACCTGAGCCGTAAAGTCCTGATCCCCTGTTCTATACTGGACTTTCGCTACAACTTCTCCACCAAGCTTCTTGAAATTCTCCTCAAAGAAATTAGCCAAACCTACACAGTAATCTTGTTGAACATCAATAACTATGGCAACCTTGCGCACCTTAAGAACATCATAGGCATACTTTGCCGCAATTTTACCTTGGAAGGGATCGATAAAGCATACACGGAACAAGTACTTCTTATCCTGGGTTACCAAGGGATTAGTAGCAGTCGGGGATATCATAGGCACCTTATATTGTTCAGCAACAGCCCCACCA
>LGFB01000061.1 GCA_001508835.1 bacterium 42_11 | reverse complement strand
GTAATAGGCACATTCACCTATGTAAAGAGCATTTGGAGATTCTTTTTGGAAACGGGTATCAGCTTACCAAGCTTAGGGAATTAAGGCAACCCGGGCAGTTTGCCTGTAGAGAAACCGTTAACGTGGTGACTTCAGATGGAATATTGGAAGGAGTTAGGGTGTTGGGACCTTTGAGGAGCAAAACCCAGTTTGAGCTCTCTTTAACAGATGCTCGTCGTTTGCGTATAAATCCTCCTGTCGTCAAAAGCGGTTCAAATGTAAGGATAGATAAACCTGTTGTTGTGGTTGGTCCTAGAGGAAGCGTGGTACTGGAGGAGGGAGTTTGTATAGCATGGAGGCATATTCATTTATCGCCTGAGGAAGCTCGTTTGTTGGGTCTGCGTGATGGTGAGGAAATAGAGGTGGAGGCTGAGGGCGAAAGAGCTGTAATATTTAGGAGAGTTTGGGTTAGAGTTGATAAAAGTTTCGTTAGTGAATTTCATATAGATACGGATGAAGCAAATGCATGTGGGTTGAAAACAGGAGATTATGTTCGGCTCTTAATATAAGGGGGGAGATTGTTGCCTAATTTGAATAAAAGCCTTTTGGATTTTTGTTTTGATTCATTAAATAGTTCAAAAGCTTTGGATGGGTGGAAAAAACTCTATGTAGGGGTAGATTTAGGGACGACAAATATAGTTGTGGTTGTGTTGAACGAGAGGGGGATACCAATAGCAACTTCTATGACTTCTTCAGCTGAAACTATAAGGGATGGAGTGGTGGTTGATTATTGGAGGGCAATCCAAGAGGTAAAGAATAACATACAAGTAATATGCTCTAAATTGGATATATCCTTTGATGAGTTTTCAGCTTTTGCTGTAGGCGCAGCAGCGTATCCCCCTGGAGTTCACCCTAAGACGGCGCAGGTTTGCGCTAATGTAGTTGAGGCTATCGGGATCCCCTGCATGGGGCTCTATGAGGAACCTGTAGCAGCTGCAAATGCTATTGACCTAAGAGATGGAGTGCTTGTGGATATAGGTGGGGGAACAACAGGTATTGCTGTTTTAGAGGGAGGAGAGCTTGTTTATTCAGCTGATGAACCTACAGGAGGGACACATATGACCTTAGTTATTTCAGGGCGTTTGGGTATACCTTTTGAGGAAGCGGAAATGATGAAACGAGATAGAAGCAAACACCGATCTCTTAAACCCATGCTAATACCTGTTTTAGAAAAGATGGCTACCATAGTTAAAAAGCACTTGAGTAAGATTTCTTGGCATTTTAATGCTCCAATATTTTTGGTGGGTGGAGGCGCTGATATCGAAGGAGCAGAAGGAATATTTACTTCTGTAATCGGTTATCCAGTTAAGTTAGCCAAACATTGTCTCTTGGTTACTCCGTTAGGTATAGCTTTGACTTTGTGGAGAGAGCAAGAAAAGCAGGGTAGAAAGGAGATTGCAAGTGCAGGTTGAGGTCATCATTGAAGAGGTTTTAAAAAGGCTATTTTTGCCAAGAGTTGCTTTCCTGTGGTGGGAGGAAACCTTACCGCCGTTTGAAATAAGAGGGGGGGCTATTAATATCATTCATTATTTTGCAGGTAGTCCCCTGTTGTTAAAATACCCTGCTCATCTTAAACCTTTATATTTTCTAACTGACCTCGACGACCTTGAGAAAGAGGCTCGAAGTTTAGATATGATTGTTATTCCCAAGGCGAAAGCATATCTTATTCAAGATATTCTAAGTGGGATGCCTATTACTAAGGAAGGCATGTTTCTCTCATATTGCATAGATTTTGAAGTAACAGTCATACTAGACTTAAGTGAAGTTAGGAGTTTATATAAATGGAAGGGAAAAATGAAAAGGTTGATCGAGAAAAGTATGGATATCCTGAGAGATATGGGAGTTGTTTTGATAGATGCTTCGACGGAAGATACCACTGAGCTTGATCGAGAAGCTACTACTCTTCTTTTGGAAAACGAAGGATGGATTAGTTGGAGAGAAATTGCTAATTTACTTACGCCTCATGTTAAAAACATTATATTGAAGGGAAATACGAACCTATCTCCGGAGGCGTGGTCGAGATTGGAGCGTGAGGGGATAAGAATAGCGAAGGAGGGATAGACGTGCCTCTTAAAACTTATCTAATTGTAAGACCTACAGAAGCTTGTTTGGAAATAATAAGAAGCCGTTTAAGGCCTCCTTTGAAAGAAGAGAATTTGGAGGGATGGGATGCTGTTTTGCTATTACAGGGTTATGTGGCTGAGCTTTTAGAAGCTGTTGATATAGCTACCAAAGCTACGAAAGTTAAAGCTGCAGAGATAGTAGGCAATTGCCCGCAGCAGTTTAACACTATTGCTCTTTGGGGTAGGGTTTCAGAGGTTAAACAGGCATTGTTGGTTTTGAAGGAGAGGAGGAAAGTGGAATAATGAAAATAGGGAAAGTAATAGGTAACGTAGTTGCTACGAGAAAAGATGAGAGGCTTGTTGGTTATAAGCTTCTAGTAGTTAAGATACTTTACCCAACCAAGGATGGAGAGCTTAAGGAAAGGGAAAGTTATTACGAAGATTCTTATTGTGTTGCCGTGGATTTAGTGGATGCTGGAGTAGGTGAGTTAGTTTTGCTCTGTTCGGGAAGTTCAGCGCGGGTTTCTGCAGCAAGAGAGGTTCCGGTCCCTGTTGATGAGGCGATTGTGGGAATAATAGATAATGTTGATATTTATGTAGTAGACAGGGAGGAGGGTAGGTGTGCCTAAAATTTACACGAGAACAGGCGACAAAGGAGAAACCTCCCTATGGGATGGAACTAGAGTTCCTAAAGATCACCCTCTTATGAAAATTAACGGGCTTTTAGACGAGGCTTTTTCTTTGTTGGGAGCAGCGCGAAGCGTAGCCCCAAAGGTTTTGAGGGAAGAAATTTTTTGTTTACAAACTTTAATAATGGATATCATGACCTTTGTCGCTAGAGGGAAAAAGGAATATAGTTTGCCTGATGCTAAATCTTTGGAAGTTAAAATAGATTTGTACCAAGATAAATATCCTCTTAATCTTTATTCGGTATTGTCCAAAAGGGGCAAATTTATCGTCCCAGGCGAAAGTTTGGGTGAATCTCTGCTTCACGTTGCGAGGAGTATCGTAAGGGCTGCAGAAAGGGAGGCTGTGTCAGCGGTTAGAGAAGGTTTTTTAGATGAGAGGATTTTACCTTTGTTAAATAGGCTTTCGGATTTCTTGTATATCTTGGCTGTTGCATGTATTTTTGAAGAGTTTGTGGAGAGGCTCGTAAAAGTTTTGTATAGAGAGTTAACCTCTTTGTGGAAAGAAGAGGGGGGAGGGATAATGACAAGGAACACGGGAAAAGAGCTTAATTTGGAAGATGCCCTGGTTATTTTAGAAGCGGCTAAAAAGAAGGCAAGGGAAATCAACGTTCCCATGGTGATAGCGGTTGTGGACGAGGCAGGTATGCTTGTTGCTTTCAATAGAATGGATGGAGCATTGCCTATCAGCTGTGATTTAGCAGTTAAGAAAGCAAAAACTGCGGCTCTTATACGTATGCCTACCCATGAGGTTGCTGATCTTGTTCAACCCGGAAAGCCCCTTTACGGTCTTCAGTCAGATCCTGACTTATGCTGTTTTGGAGGAGGGTTTCCTCTTAA
Source organism: bacterium 42_11 (assembly GCA_001508835.1). Lineage (GTDB taxonomy): Bacteria > Synergistota > GBS-1 > GBS-1 > GBS-1 > 42-11. The sequence goes on along the minus strand of LGFB01000061.1, from coordinate 3,701 downwards.
ACGGAATGGGATTGTTGTAGGTGGTATAGGAGTTAGTGGAGGAACTGTTGAACAGGACATAGAAGTTGCAAAAGCTGCTTTGGAAGTCTTTAAATGAAGGAGGTGTTTCTTGAAGTGCGAGAGCAAGAATTAGATCGTATTGTCTCTATGGTGATTTCAAGACTTAAGGAAGAACTAGAAGCAGTTAATAAAGGAAGGGCTTCTTCTTATTGTTTTGGGGATGTAGATGCTGCGGTGGAAGCAGCTTACCAAGCCCAAAAAGTGTGGCAGTGGGAGTTCAGCTTGGAAAGCAAAAAGAAGATAATAGATGGATTGAGAGAATTCTTATTAAAATATGCTGAAGAACTCGCTATTTTGGCAGCTGAAGAGACTGGTATGGGAAGGGCTGACGATAAAACGGCGAAGAATATTCTTGCTATAACCAAGACGCCAGGTCCAGAGTATTTCACTACAAGAGCAATTTCGGGAGATAATGGTCTAGTTTTAGAGGAGCTTGCTCCCTTTGGGGTAATAGCTTCTATTACACCTTCTACTAACCCTACGGCTACTATCATAAATAACACGATTTGTATGATTTCTGGGGGCAATGCTGTTGTTTTTGCTCCTCATCCAGCTGCCCTTAAATGTAGCCTTAGAACATGTGAGCTAATAAATCAATATCTTTGTTCTCAGGGGGTTCCATCAGGTCTAGTTTCTATACTTTCTGTGGCTACGATCGAAAACGCAAATAAACTTATGAGACATCCCAAAGTCAGGCTTGTTTCAGCAACAGGAGGTCCTGGAGTTATAAAGGCAGCTTTAAGTTCAGGTAAGCCGGCCATTGCAGCTGGTCCTGGGAATCCTCCTGTCGTAGTTGACGAAACTGCGCATCTTGAGAAGGCTGCTAAAGATATTATTGCGGGTTGCTCGTTTGATAATAATCTCCCCTGTATTGCTGAAAAAGAGCTGATCGTAGTGAATTGTGTTGCTGATCAGCTTAAGAGGTATATGCTTGAAAATGGTGCCTTTGAGGTCAAAGGTAAGGATGCCGAGAATCTCAAGAAATTGGTTCTCACTGAAGAAGAGAAACCTAACAAACTTTATATAGGCAAGGACGCTACTTATATCTTGGAAAAGATAGGAATCAAGGTGTCCCAAAACATTCGGATTATTTTAGTTGAAGCAGAGGAAAATGATCCTCTTGTTCAAGAGGAAATGCTAATGCCAATTCTTCCGATGGTTAGAGTTTCTGATTTTGAAGAAGCTTTGGCCATGGCATTAAGGGTTGAACATGGTTTTAAGCATTCAGCTGTTATCCATAGTACGAATATAAATAACATGAGTAAAATGGCAAGGGCAATGGAAACTACCATATTTACTAAGAATGCTCCCTCCTTTGCTTCTATAGGTTATGGTGGAGACTGTCCAACAGCTTTTACTATAGCTACGACTACAGGTCAAGGTCCCACAACGCCTTTATCTTTTTGTAGGGTTAGAAGATGTGTGCTTCATGGCGCTTTTAGAATAGTTTGAAGTTGAAGGAGCGAATGTAAATGGTTTCTAAAGAAGAGGTAATAGGGTTGCTATTTGAAGCAGGTGTAGTAGGAGCGGGAGGAGCAGGTTTTCCTACTTATTATAAGCTAAAAGCGGAAGGCATAGATACTTATGTCATCAATGGTGCGGAATGTGAACCACTTCTTTTTGGAGATCAATATTTAATGCGTAAAGAAGCTCCCAGCTTAGTTAAAACTGCGGAGAAGATTAAGGAAATTTTAGGGGCAAAGCAAGTTATCTTTGCTCTAAAGGAAAAATATAAACAGGAAATAAAAGCGTTGGAGTCTGAGGGAGCGCAGATTTTCCCTCTACGTGATTACTATCCAGCAGGAGACGAAGTAATACTTATCAGAGAGGTCTTAGGTAGAACAGTGCCTGAAGGTGGTTTACCCTTAATGGTAGGTGTAGTTGTTAACAATGTTGAAACACTATATAACATTGGTAGGGCCATGGAGGGACTCCCTGTTACTCATAAGTTCGTTACAATTAATGGTGCTGTTAAAGAACCAGGCTTATGGTTGGTCCCGGTTGGTGTTTCTGTCGAAGACCTGATAAATGCATGTGGTGGCGTTACCGTTGATAATCCTTGGTATATAGAAGGGGGTCCCATGACAGGAGTTTATCATAGTAAGCCCGACTTTCATGTTACTAAAACTACGAATGCTATTATAGTCGTTCCGACGGATTCAAAGCTTGTTCAATATGAAACCATGTCTTTAGAAAGAATTTTGAAAAATGCTAGGTTTGCTTGTATTCAATGTAACCAGTGTACTCTTGTTTGTTCAAGAAAACTGATAGGCTACAACTTGGAGCCACACAAAATAATGAGGCTCATGGCATATCCTAATCAGTTAAGAGCTAATGTAGATGTTCTAAAAAGCGCTTTGCTTTGTTCTGAATGTAATCTATGTAGTGGCTTGCATGCGTGTCCTATGCAACTTTCTCCCCGACGGGTGAACCAATATGTAAAGTCTTTGTTTCGTAGGGAGAATATAAAACCTGATTTCCCAAGAAGAGATATAGAACCTGATCCGCTTAGGGATTTTAGACTTTTGCCGTCTAAAAATCTGCTAAGAAGAATAGGTCTTCACAAGTATCCCCTAGAGGTTCCCTTTAGAGGAGAGTTCGATTCATTCGAGGAGGTTTTTGTTCTCCTGTCTCAACATACTGGAAGACCGTGTGTGCCTATTGTCAGGGAGGGTGATAGTGTGGTTAAGGGGCAGAAGATAGGGGAACCTCCTTCAGGTGCACTTGGGGTTCCTATACATGCTCCTATTTCAGGGCAGGTTGTGGATGTTTCCGCTTTAGGTATAAGGATTAGAAAAGCATAGTGGGGTGATATTGGATATGGAAAAAGCATTAGCTACTGTGGAGAGTATAAGCGTTGCTGTTGGATATAAAATTTTAGATACAATGCTTAAGGCTGCAAATGTTTCTGTTTACTTTGCTTCTACCACTTGTCCAGGGAAGTTTCTGATAATAATTGGAGGGCATGTAAGCGCTGTTAAGACAGCTCTCGATGCAGGGTTAAATGCGGGGAAGGAAATGGTAGCAGATTATATGATGTTGCCCAATATTCATCCTCAAGTGATTCCAGCTCTTGCTTGTGCTGCCGAGGTTGAAGAAATTAATGATCTTGGGGTGGTTGAGTCTATGGCGGCTCCAGCGATTTTAGAGGCGGCAGACGCTGCTTGTAAAACTGCTCGTGTAAGATTAATTGAGATTAGGATTGGGAAAGGCATGGGATCTAAAAGTTTTTTCTCCCTTACAGGTGATATTTCAGATGTAAAAAGAGCGGTTGAAGTGGCTAAAAGTATAGTTGCAGCGAAAGGATTTTTAGTTGAGGCTGTCGTTATTAGTAAGCCTCATAATTCTCTATTAGATATGATTTAGTAAAAGTTTAGAGGAGATATTGTAGTGACGTTCATTTATTACTTCGGCAATATCAATTTTTATACAGCGGTATTCAAGTATGTTATAACCGAATTCCTGTTATCTCTGTTAAAAATTTTTCTTAAACCCCCTTGACATGTGAGCAATTCACCTTTAAAATTACATTCAAATCCTCTTTAAGAAGGAGGGCTTGCGGTGCAGGCTTATCTTAAGGTAAGTGGTCTTATAAGCATTATAGCTCTAATACTAGTTCTAGTTATTATTATTAGCCTGCG
>LGFB01000060.1 GCA_001508835.1 bacterium 42_11 | reverse complement strand
GCCTGAAGGGGTGAATCAGATAAGAATTGGTGAAGCAATACTTTTAGGCAGGGATACGAGTCGTGGGAGAGATATACCTTATCTAAGACAGGACGGATTTTTGCTTAAGGCCGAGATAGTAGAATTAAAACTTAAACCTTCTCTTCCGATAGGGGAGAGGGGTTTAGATGCATTTGGAGGTAGTGGTGATTTTCAAGACAAGGGGGTGAGAAAGAGAGCTATAGTAGCTTTAGGCAGGCAGGATGTTGTACCTGAGGGGCTAATTCCTCAAATTGATGGAATTGAGGTAATAGGTGGATCAAGCGATCACACTATTCTTGATGTTACCGATTGCTTTACTCCTTTGAAAGTGGGAGATATTCTTACCTTCAGGTTAAGTTATGCTGCCATGCTTTTGGCTTCTACTTCTCCTTATGTGAGAAAAGTTTTTATTAGCTGAAGGGAGGTAGGACATTTTGGAGGTTCATCCTTATGGTTTTTTGTCTTTATTGCCCCCAATTTTGGCTATTCTGCTGTGTTTTTTAACGAAGGAGGTACTTTTCTCTCTATTTATGGGTATATGGGTTGGGGCAACCATCCTTGCAAGTTGGAATCCGTGGAGCGGTTTTCTCTCGACCTTTGATAACTATGTGTTGAGGGCTTTGGTTCCAAAAGATGGGGGAACCTGGAACGCGGCGGTCATAATATTTTCTATGACTCTTGCGGGGGCTGTAGGAGTAATGGGCAGGAGCGGAGGGACCTTGGCCATTGTGCAGAACTTATCTAAAAGGGCTAAGACGCCAAGGGGAGCTCAGTTTTTTTCATGGCTAATGGGGCTTATAGTCTTTTTTGATGATTATGCAAATACTCTTTTAGTAGGACACACCATGAGACCCTTAACAGACAAAATGAGGGTTTCAAGAGAGAAACTCGCTTACATAGTTGATTCTACCGCTTCTCCGGTTGCAAGCTGGGCACTTGTTTCCACATGGATAGGTTATGAGCTGGGACTAATTCAGCAAGCCTTTGAGAAAATAGGTCTTCAGGAAAATGCTTATTTGGTATTTCTAAATACCATCCCTTATAGGTTTTACTCTTTAGGAGCTGTATTTATGGTGCTTTTGACGATATTGCTCCAGAGAGAATATGGCCCTATGTACCATGCGGAGTTAAGGGCGAGAAGGACAGGTAAAGTTTTAAGGGACGATGCTAAACCCCTTGCTTCTCCAGAATTGACAAAGTTTGAGGTTCCTGAAGGCAAGCCACTAAGGGCCATAAACGCATGGATTCCCATTTTGACGATGATATTAGTAACCTTTGTTGGTCTTTGGTATAACGGTGGTGGGTTAGAAAAGCCACTTACTCTCACAGGTATTCGTGAAGCTGTCGGAAATGCAGATGCTTCTATTGTTTTGTTATGGTCTTCATTTACAACAAGTGCGGTAGCAATAATACTCGCCGTATCTCAACGAATACTTACCTTATCTCAAGCGTTTGAAGCTTGGGTAGATGGGGCAAAAAGTTTGCTTATAGCTCTTATCATTTTGACTCTCGCGTGGGCTATAAAGGGAGTTTGTGATGATATGAAGACCGCCGAATATATAATTTCCTTAACCAAGGGGCATCTTTCGCCGCATTTTGTTCCCGTAGTTATTTTTATAGTTGCGATGTTTGTTTCGTTTGCCACCGGAACATCTTGGGGAACCATGGGGATACTTATGCCTCTTGCCATTCCTTTGGCTCATGCTTTAGGTGCTCCACTTATAGCAACCATTGGTGCTGTCCTTACCGGTTCTGTTTTTGGAGACCACTGCTCTCCGATTTCAGATACCACTATAATGTCTTCTATGGCTTCTGCTTGTGACCATATGGATCATGTTAGCACTCAGCTTCCCTATAGTATCACTGTGGCAATAATATCTGTTTTTGTGGGTTATATACCATCAGGTTATGGTCTGAATCCGGGCTTATCTTTATTGATTCTATTTGCCCTTCTTTTTATAGCGGTTAGAGTTTTAGGTAAACCTGTAGATAATATCGGTTTAGATGGTATCGATAGTTCCCAGAAAGTTTTAAACGGTTGATTGGATAGAGTATACACTGCGGAGGCTCTTTAGAGCCTCCGCAGTTAGTTTTGATTTGCATGGAGGGAAGTCTTTTGGAAGAGAAAGAAGCTTTAGAAAAGGAATTTAAAGACGCCGTTGATAAGGGAGAATGGAGCAAAGCCGTGTCCTTTGGGAAAATGCTAGTTCGTATAGACCCTAAAAGCAGTGATTATAGATACAAATTGGGGCTGGCTTTTTTTCGGATAGGGAGCATTGATGAGGCCAAAAGAGAAGCGGAAAAAGCTGTTTTTATAGATCCTTACAATGTAGAGGCAAGAAACCTTTTAGGAGAGATACTTTTTAAGCTTGGAAGAAAAGAAGAAGCCCTGCGGGAGTTCAAAAAGGTAGTGGAGTTAGACCCTAATTTCGATAAAGCTTGGTGGAATATGGGATATGTTTATGATGAAATGGGAAGAATTGATGAGGCGATAGCTTGCTATAGGAAGGTTATAGAAGTTAACCCCAATAATGCGGATGCTTATAACGACCTTGGTGTGGCCTTTTTGAAGCAAGGTCTTGTAGATGAGGCCTTGGAAAAGCTGGAGGAAGCTGTTAGGGTGGACCCTAACCACTACGGTGCGAGAGTAAACTTGGCTTTGTTGTGTATGGAAAAGGGATTCTATTCGCGCGCGATTGAAATTTGGCAAGAGGTTATAAAGCTGAACCCTCAAGATGTAAATGCCTATCTATTTTTGGGAGACTCCTATGCTTCTAAAGGATTATGGGTTAAGGCCTTAATGTGTTGGAAGAAGGCTTCTGACCTTCTCCCGGAAAGGGGAGACATACATTTACGTATGGCACACGCTTATGCTAAGGAAGATGCTTGGGAAATGGTTTTTCAAGAGGCGAATAAGGCTTTGATGCTTGGTGTAGATGAAGGGGATGCGTACTATCTTTTGGGGGAGTATTTTTATAGAGAGAGCGATTATGAGAGAGCCATAGAGTTTCTTGAGAAGGCAAAGGAAAGAGGTTATGAAGACAGAATGCTCTACTACATTCTGGGCAAGAGTTACATGTTTATGGAAAGGTTTAGAAAGGCACAGGTTGTCTTTGAGGAGGCGTTTAAAAAGGGGTTTAAAGACAAAGAAATAATGCTTTTGCTTTCTATGAGTTATCTTAGAATAGGGGAGTCTGGTAGGGCTGTTGCCATTTTAGAGGAACTATCTCATAAGGATCCGCAAAATCTTGACATTTTAAGGGAGCTTGCAAAACTTTATCAAAGGCAGGGGAGGTTTGATGATGCCATCTCTTGCTGGAGAAATATCTTGAGTATAGATCCTGAAGATGAGGAAGCCCTTGATTCTATAAAGAAACTTTCTGAGGGGGAGTCCTATACGTTGAAATTTGAGCCGAAGTTTAAACCTGAACATGTTGATGCTCATAGACTTTTGGCGAGAGGGTACATGAGAAGGGGGATGCTTAGGGAAGCTGAATTAGAGTGGAGGAAGGTTCTTAAGGTTCATCCTAACGATGAGGAAGCTATAAAAGCTTTGGAGGAGATAGAAGGAAAGGTGAAAAGAGATGATTCTTAGGTGGCAAGATATTGCAGATATATTGATAATATCTTACGTTATCTACAGGGTTTTGTTATTTCTTAGAGGGACGAGGGCCTTTCAGCTTGTGAAGGGATTGCTTTTAATTTTGTTACTAAATGGTTTAGCCAAATTTTTAGGGCTTCAGGCTATAAGTTATTTCCTTGAAAGAGTTATAAATCTGTCTTTCATTGTCATTCCTATTGTTTTTCAGCCAGAGCTTAGAAGAGGCCTTGAGGAATTGGGGGGTGGTTTCTGGGAAAGAGGTGTCCTTTCTTCCAAAAAGGGGGCACAGATTGTAAGCGAGCTCTTTGTTGCGATAACTTCTCTTAAAGAGACTAAAACCGGTGCTATAATTGCTCTTGAAAGAAAAAGTAGTTTAAAGGATTTCCAAGAGAAGGGCGTTAAGCTAAATGCCGAGGTTTCTGCCGAACTTATTTTGTCGATATTTAACCCTAAAAGTCCGCTTCATGATGGTGGCGTTATCATCAAGGAGGATAAAATTTTGGCTGCAAGTTGCTTTTTCCCGCTTTCCGATAGAGATATGGATAGACGTTTAGGGACGAGACACAGGGCTGCTGTTGGATTGAGTGAGGTAACCGATGCTTGGGTTATTGTTGTATCAGAGGAAAGAGGGGAAGTTTCTTTTGCCGTTAACGGAAGATTAGTGAGAGACCTTAATGAAGAAGCGCTAAGAAGGGTTTTAGAAAGGTATTATTTCGTCAGGCAGAAAAACGGTCTCATGAATAAATTGTTAAGCTGGATGAGGGGGGAATAGAGTGAGGGTCATATGGAAAATACTCGAAAGCAAGCTCTTCTTAGCGATTGTGTCTTTATTGATTTCCATTGTGTTTTGGTACTATACTGTTTGGCTTGAAGGCCCTCAGGTGGTTGAAAGAATAATCGAAGTCCCTGTGAAAGTGAAAAACGCCCCCGAAAGGGTTATGGTTGAGTATAATGAAAGTAGTGTAGAGGTGAGGTTGAAAGGTAGTAAAAACGTGGTAGGTAGTTTGACATCTAAGGATGTTGAAGCATTCGTAGACCTTCAAGGGTTAAACCCGGGGGTTTATAGACTTAAGGTTCAGACTTTAGTTCCGCCTGGAGTTAACGTTTTAGCTGTTAGACCTTCTTTCTTGGCGATATCTATAGAAGAGCTTGTGGATAAAGAAGTTCCTGTCAGAGTTTTAACTGTGGGGAACCCTAGTGAAGGCTTTTTAATAGACGAGATAAGAATAGTACCGAACAAGGCGGTTGTTAGAGGGCCCAAGGATTTGGTTGAGAAAATCCCTTATGTTTTTGCCACTTTGAATGTTGCAGGTGTTGATAAAGATGTAAATGTTGCTTTGGAACTAAGGGCGGAAGGTATTTCGGAAACATCTTTTCCCGAGATAACCATAATTCCTTCGCGAGTTAGAGTTTCCCTCGCTTTAAAGCCTGGGTGGCCTACGAAGATCGTTAAAGTCAAGGTTGATATAAAAGGAAAGCCCAAGGAAGCTTTTGATCTTATTTCCGTTGAAGCGGTTCCTTCTCATGTTACCATAATGGGGCCTTCGTCTGTATTAGAGAAAATAAATGAGATAGTTACTTCTCCAGTTGATGTTTCAGAGCTTGATCGAACCAGCATTCTTGAACTTTCAATTGAACCTCCTGAAGGAGTGAGACTGGTCGATAATTCTAACGTGAAAGTTATAGTGGAACTTAAAGAAAAGGTTCTTGAAAGAGAATTCCTTGTTCCTGTTACTATTCGTGGAAGTAGCGTGTTTTTGAAGTGGAATATTTCTCCAAAGCAAATCAAGCTTCGATTAAAGGGGCCTTATACGAAGATAACTTCCCTTAATATCCAAGATATTGGGGTTTTCATAGATGTTTCTGGGGTGGAGACGAAAGAAGCAATTCTTCCTGTATCTGTTTCAGTTCCTCCCGGTTTGGAGATAGTTTCTGTTACTCCTAGTATGGTAAAGGTTTATACAGCTAAGTGAGGGGGATAAGACATGAGCCTTTTTGGAACTGATGGAGTAAGAGATGTAGCCAATTCTGGAAACATGAGGCCAGAGGTTGTTTTAAAGGTTGGAAGAGCTTATGGTTTTTGGTTAAAAGAGGAAAAGGAGAGACCCTTGGTTGTTGTGGGAAGGGATACGCGTTTAAGTGGTTACAGCTTAGTTTCTGCGCTTATAGCTGGTATACTTTCTTCTGGGTGTGATGTGGTTGATGTAGGTGTGTTATCTACCCCAGGGATATCTCTGTTGGTCAGAGAGCTTAAGGCGGATGGAGGGGCGGTTGTTTCTGCTTCCCATAACCCTTATGAGTATAACGGTGTAAAATTTTTTAACAGATTTGGAGAAAAGCTTTCTTCTGAGGAAGAAGCGGTTATAGAGGGCAAAATTGATGAATATAGGGACTTGCCAACGGGAATATATATTGGCAAGCTATATAAGCTCGATCCAAAGGAATATTACCTACCTTTTCTTCTGAAAATTGCGCAGGGTGTAAAACTTGATGGCTTAAAAGTAGTTGTTGACGGTGCTAATGGTGCTCTTTTTGAAATAGCTCCTTTGGTTTTTGAGAGTCTTGGCGCTGAAGTTATAAAGGTGGGTTGTGACCCTGACGGAATAAATATAAATGCTGGTGTAGGTTCTACATCTCCAGGAGAAATGGTTTCCGCCGTAGTTAGGGAAGAAGCTTACATAGGATTTGCTTTTGACGGAGATGGTGACAGGGTGGTTGTTTCCGATTCTCGAGGAATGATAGCTGATGGAGATGTTATACTTTACTTGGCTGCTTCTAAACTAAAGCCCAAGGCGGTAGTGGGCACGGTGATGAGTAATCTTGGTTTAGAGGAAGTTTTGTCTTCCCTGAAAATAGGTTTCGTAAGGGTTCCTGTAGGGGATAAATGGGTCTATGAAGAGTTAAAAAAGAGGGAGCTTCCGTTAGGAGGTGAGCCTTCTGGCCATATAATTTTTAGGCCTGAAGTATGTACGGGTGATGGCTTGGTTACAGCTTTGAAAGTATTGAGCTTTGGAGAGAGCGTTGAATACTATATAGATAGTTTCCCCCGTTATCCTCAAAGGGTTTGGAATATCAAGGTCAAAGATAAAAATAAGGTTGCTTCTTCAGCTGTACTGAGGGAGGAGGTTGAAAAAATATCGGAAAGCTGGCAAAAAACACTTAGAATAATTGTCAGACCTTCTGGTACGGAACCAATATTTAGGGTTATGGTAGAGGGGAAAGACCCTATGCTTGTGGATAAAATAGGCTTAAGATTGGTCCAACTTATTTCTTCTATAGATGAGGAGGCATCTGAATGAAGGTTATAGTAGTGGGAGCTGGTGAGGTAGGTTTTAATATTGCTAAAGTGCTTGCCGGAGAGGGCCATGATGTAGTTGTGATAGAAAAGGATGAGAGAAGGATATCCGAAATTCAGGATAGATTAGATGTTATGGTTGTTCACGGAAGTGGCTCTCAGCTTTCTGCTCTTGAGGAATCTGGGATTAATGATGCTGACATGCTAATAGCTGTTACAGATAGTGATGAAACTAATATAGTGGCTTGCCTTATAGCTAAGCATCTTGGGGTTAAAAAGGTTGTGGCACGGGTTCAAACCCTGGGGTACGATGAGCCTACAGGTATGGTTGCTCGTAAAATAGGGATAGATTTGATTATAAATCCTACAAGAGTTGTGGCTTCCGAAATATTTCACCTCCTTCAAGTTCCCCCTGCTTCTCAAGTAATTGAATTCGCTGGTG
>LGFB01000059.1 GCA_001508835.1 bacterium 42_11 | reverse complement strand
ACCTTCTGTCTGGAATAAAGAAGGATACTGGCAGAGGGAACGTCCATTGTTTGACATTTCTAAAGCAACGAAAACCTTTAAAATAGGGATATACACTGGTAGAACGTGGCCAGAAACGCGGAATGCACTATTTTTGCTTAATTTAAGGTTAAAGAGACGATTCATAGTAACAGCGGAAGAGTATAAGAAACCTGATCCACGAGGACTATTTAAACTAGTTCACGAACTAAAAGTAAACCATGCAGTGTTCATAGGGGATTCGGAAGATGATAGATTAACCGTTCTTAATTATAGGAAAATATTTAAGCTTCCCTTCATAGACTTTATCCATGTAAAGGATATCACTTACCTAAAATCTTTTGGATTAGAGAAAATATGATGCTCTCTGGAAAAGCACCACTAAGCTGGGTTACCTTTTTACCTTCCTTATCAAAAAACACGGTATACGGAACGCCCATAACTCCAAATTCCTCGAAAAGTTTTCCTTCGGCATCTAACAGAAAAAGTATGCTATCAAGCTTGTTTCTACGTATCCAATCTTTGGCCTCCTCTATATCGTTACCTCTCGCAAATAAAACGGAAATAACTCTAACATCTTCTGAAAAGGCATCCTGGGCCTTATTCAGAACGGGCAACTCCATTCTACAATACGGACACCTAATAGTCCAAAAATTGAGGAGAACCACCTTCCCCTTGAAATCTGTGAAAGAAAAGCTTTTCTCCGGTTCAAAAAGCGAAGGTAATTTTAAATCTTCAGCAAAGGCCAAAGAATTAAAAGTCAAAGCAACAAAAAGAAGTGTCCACAAGAAACTTAAAAATCTCTTTTTCAAGATTTACACCCCCATCCTAATATTCTTGAGGAGGGAAAAACATGGAAGAAGTTAGCCTATCCATAGCTTTCACCGCGGGAGTGATAACATTTTTCACTCCTTGTATTTTTCCGTTAATTCCCCCCTACTTAGCCTTTATCGCAGGTTTAAGCATAGATGAAATCAACAAAAGAAAAACCTTCTTTGCACTCCTGGAAATTCTTTCTTTTCTCTTTGGGATCTCACTAATATTTCTGATTCTCGGGTTCGGCGCAGGAAGTATCGGAAAACAAATCATAAAATACAAGAGTCTTATAAGAATCGCAGGCGGGTCCTTAGCTATATTACTTGGCATCCAGTTCATTATAGACAAGTATATATTATCACTAGGGTTTAAAAGTGGCACAAAAATTAGTAAAAAGAAATTGCCACTTATTGGCTCTTTTACTTTGGGATTCGCCTTCGGCCTTGGCTGGTCTCCCTGTATAGGCCCCATTCTTGCCACCATACTTCTTTACGCTGCTTCTACCGAAAACCCCATATCAGGAGCAATTTTACTTTTGGCATATGCCTTAGGCTTCTGCATACCCTTTCTTATTACAGGCCTAGTCCTCCACAGAGCTTTCAGCTTCTTTAGCAAGTTATCCTCATACTCAAAGCTAATTAGAATAGCATCTGGTATAAGCTTTATAGCTATAGGAACTACCATGATACTAAGCTAATCTTCTACAAAATAATAGCCACACTCAAAATTTACATCCGCAAGGTCTTTTTCATCAATGGGAAAATAAACACACTGCTTTGGGCGTTTAAGATTATAGATATCGCACTTATTGTCTTCTGTAAGATGCGGACACTTTACAGCAAAGCGACAACACTTCCCACATTGAAGACAATGACCTCTTCTTTTCTTTAATTGTTCTTGAACATACTGTAACCTAAAGTGAACGAGATAAAACCTCCTGAGTTTTCCCCACAGCCCTCTCCAAAACTTCCCATTCTCCACTTTCCACAAACCTCTTCTTTCGTCTAAGATACTGCTCTACTACAGTATAAACCACAGGAACAAATACCAAAGTAACCAATGTAGAAAAGCTTAAACCCGCTATTATAACTGCTGCTAAAGGTTTCCATATCTCCGCTCCTTCTCCCTTTGAGAGAAGCATCGGCGTCATTCCTCCAACAGTAGTTAAAGTTGTCATTAAAACAGGTCTAAGCCTTCTAACACCAGTTTCTAAAACAGCGTCGAATAACTTATACCCTCTTGCACGCAAAAGATTAATATAATCTACAAGAACTATAGCATTGTTAACTACTATTCCCACAAGCATTATTATCCCTAAAAAGGCGTGAGTACTCAGCGGTTGTTTAAAAAGGTATAATCCAAGTGCTACCCCTGTAAAAGCGAAGGGAACAGAAAACATAATTACAAAAGGATCCAGAAATGCTTCAAACTGAGACGCCATGACCATGTACACTAACATAATACCAAGAAGTAGCACTTTTAGCAACTCTGCATAGCTCTCCTTCATTTGCTCTATATCGCCTCTAAAAAATATGTTTACCCCAGTAGGAAGAGTAATATTAGATAGCTTTTGCTTAAGTTCCCTTTCGACTTCGCTCAAAGGCCTATCAACCACGCTTGCTTGAACAGTAAAAACCCTCATTCTCTCTTTTCTCGCTATCTCAACAGGCCCTAATCTCCTCTCTATCTTTGCTATGCTACCAAGCTTTATCAAATTACCAGTTGAAGTTGGTATAGGTAACTGAGACAACAAGTTCACATCGTTCCTTTGATCCTCCCTAAGGCGAAGAACAATATCGTATTCTTCACCTCCCTCACTATAGCTTGTGGGAGAAGACCCCTCGAAGTAAGTCCTTAGGGTATCTCCAAGTAAACTCATGTTTACACCTAACCAAGATGCTTTTTCTCTATCAACCTCTATCCAAAGCTCCGGACGCGGTTCTCCCTGAGAAATAGAAACATCAACCACACCATTCACGGTTTCAGCCACATCTTTGACCTGATTAGCCACTTTTCTTAAAACATCCAAATCATCACCTGCCACATCAATTTGGAGGGAAGTTCCGCCACGGGCGCCAGACAAGATCGAAGTCAAAAAGGTAGAAGTTCTAACACTAACACTTTCTACACCAGGTAAACTCCTAATATAAGCTCTTATAAGACGCGCTATCTCCCTGTCACTCCTCTTCCTCTGGGTTTTCGGAACAAGCTTTATGCCCATTTCAACTACATTTGACCCAGCCCTTGAACCAAAGACTACCCTGCCACCCCCAGAACCACAACGACTATAGTAATTTACTTTCTCGGGAATTTTCTCTTCCACAAACTTTACTACTTTCATCATATAATCTTCTGCAACTTTGAGACTGGTTCCTTCTGGCAAGTAAAAAGTCACGCGCACCTCTCCCATATCGGCCGTTGAGACAAACTCTAAACCAATATTTCTGAAAAGAAATCCGGTAAAAACCAAGCCTATAATCGCAACAGCTATAACAAACCATCTTGCTCTTAAAGCAAAGCTCAGTATTTTTCTGTAAAAGCTCTCAAGAAGAGATAAAACCCTTTCGCCCGCCGTGTAAAAGAAGCCTTTTTTAACCTTCTCTCTTAACCTTCTTGCTGCAACAGATGGAATAAGAGTAAGAGATATAAACAAGGACGCCAAAACAGCCCCTGACATAACAAAAGCAAGCTGTTTAAACATAACTCCAGAAAATCCCGCTATGAACATAAGGGGAACGAAAACTGCAAGAGTGGTTAAGGTAGAAGCCAAAACTGCCGACCCTACCTCACCAGCACCAATAGTTGCAGCAACAACAGGCTTCACTCCTCTCTCCATATAGCGGGTAATGTTCTCGAGAATAACGATAGAATTATCAACCACCATACCAGAGGCAATGGCAAGAGAGGAAAGGGAAATTATATTTATGGTATATTTCCCTGCAAACATCAGAATGAAAGTTATTATAAGCGAGAAAGGAATGGAAAGCCCTATTGTAAAAGTCGCTCCCAATCTCCTTAAAAACAGCAGTGTAATAAACATCACTAAACCCAGCCCTTGAAGAAGAGTAAAAACAAGTCTTTTTATAGCAAGCACAATGAATTCCGAAGTATCAATGGCTATATAAACCTCAGCATCCTTAGGCAAAAGGGTTTTGATGTAAGGTAATTTCTCCCTAATTCCATTAGCTACCTTCACAGTATTCGCATCGGTTTGCTTTCTGACAATAAGAATGACAGATCTTTTACCATTACCGTAAGATTTAACAGTTTGGTCAGCAAAACCATCTTCCACCTTAGCGATATCCTTTAAGTAGATAGGACTTCCATTGTAAGTACCCACCATAGTATTAGCAATGTCCTCAATACTGGTGTACTTACCGGGTAATCTTAGATTCAACTCCTTGTTTCCTATTTCAATGGTTCCTGCCGGAACGGTAACATTACCTGCCGCTAGCGCATTCTTAACCTGAGCTAAAGGGATGCTATAAGCCTCAAGTTTAGTCAAATCCAAAATAACATTTATCTGCCTCTCCAAACCCCCAATTACATCAGCAGTTCCCACCCCAGGAACCCTTTCTACAGCATCTTTAACATACTTATCGACTATACGATAAAGATGCTCATAGCTTTCATCTGCGGTGAAAACTAACACCATAACGGGAGCCATCGATGTAGAAAACTTTAAAATTCTGGGATCATCAGCATCGTCAGGCAAAAATCTCTTGACCCTTTCAATTTGATCCCTAACATCATTAGTAGCATCGGTCAGGTCTCTTCCCCATTCAAAAACGCAGGTTACTATAGAAAGCCCATCAATAGAACGTGATTGTAGTTCATCCAACCCAGATATGGTAGAAAGATAGTCTTCCATCACTTTTGTAATTTCAGATTCTACATCTGCCGCACTTGCTCCAGACCATGTAGTCATTACATTTATTACAGGTGGTTCTATATCCGGCAAAAGATCAATTCCAAGATAGGTAAGAGAAAATAGGCCTAAAATCAACACGCCGAAGAAAACCATCAAAACTGTAACAGGTCTGTTGACAGCAAACTTTACAAGCTTCAGCATACCCTACTCCACCACCTTAACCCTCATCCCATTCTTAAGCCAAGCAGTGGGCTGTAAAACTACTTTCTCTCCTTCCTCTAAACCAGAAAGGACCTCCACATAGTTATCCTGGGTTTCTCCAAGAGTCAACCTTCTTTCAAAAACTTTTCCATCAGAATAGACAAAGACCTGACTTAAAGAGGTCACGCACTCCACAGGAATAGCAAGAACAATTCTTTTCCCAGTAACAAGTTTAGCCTTTAAAAACATTCCAGGTCTTAACAGGTAGTCTGGATTATCTATCCAAGCCTCAACTGAAAAGGTCCTCGTTGAAGGCTCTATAATCGGAGAAATTATCTTTATTTCCCCGCTAAAAATCTTGTCAGGATAAACATCGGTACTAACTTCAATCTTATTCCCAACCTTAACATAGGATAAGGCTTCCTGAGGCAAAACTCCCTGAACCTTTATGGGATTATCTTGAATAACTCTAAAAATAGGAGTGGAACCAACCACCATTGTCCCTTCATCCAGGTACTTCTTTACAAGGACACCGTTTATAGGAGAAAGAATGGTATGATAGCGAAGGATAAGTTCAGCCTCCGCCAAAGAGGCTTTAGCAGATCTAACCTTCTCCTGGGCAAGCTTTAATCCAGCGAGGGCCTGATCATACTGAGCCTTAGCGTTATCAAAAGCCTGTTTAGATATGACTTTCTTCTCATACAACTCCTTAAGCCTTAAATAATTATTTTTAGCGTTCTCCGCAACCACACGAGCTTCCTCCAAGGAAGCTTCCGCTTGCTTCAAACTGGCTAAGACTCCCTGATATGTTACCCTCGCGTATTCGTCGTCAAGTAAAGCCAAAACCTGATTTTCCTTAACCCTATCGCCCACATCTACATAGACCTTTTTAAGCACCTTGTTTTGGACTCGAGCATATACATCTACTACTTTGAACGCAACAGCATCAGCTGCAAAGCTAAAAACTTTTTTAAACTCAACTTTCTTAGCTTCCACAAGCTTTACAGCCGGCAACTCTTGAGCAAAAACAACCGAGCTAAAAACTATGGACAAAACCAAAATAACTCCAGCTATCCTTATCAAAACCTATCCCTCCCTACAGCTAAGATCAGCTTAGCAATGGCCACATTAGCATCATAGAGAGCCTGAATATAATTACTTCTCATTTGCCTCCAAGAATTTTGAGCATCAAGAACATCAAGATTAGTCCCAACTCCGGCTTTGTATTCCTCTTCAGCGATCTTAAAATCCTCAAGAGCCTTGTCTACATAGGCTTTGGCAACTTTTATTCTCTCTTCAGCCTCTTTTACAGCGAGATAAGCTGTTTCAACTTGGAGAGCTATCGACTTTTTCAGGTTTTCAATAGCTGCCATAACCTTATTCAGGTTAGCCCTGACCTCTTTTAACTTACCTTTTTTCTCTCCACCGTCGAAGATATTAAAACTCGCGATAAGAGATAAACTCCAACTATCGTTTTCAGGGGGAAACGTATCCCCGCTCCACTGATAAGTCCCCGACAGATAAAGTTGAGGTTTATAATCCGCCAAAACTGCCTTTTCATTGGCCTTTAATGCTTCAACCCCATGGAGGGCACTTAAAAGCTCTGGTCTCTTCGAGTAAGCTTCCTCAAGGTAACCTTGAAGATCCTTATCTAACGGTGCAATTTTTAATTCCTCCCTTACCTCTATTTTTTCCTCCCTTTCAAGACCAATTGCAAACTTTAAATCGAGTTCTGCAGTTCGCACAGCGTTTTCTGCCCTTATCACCTCAAGGTCCGCTTCTGCTAAAGCTGTTTCTGCCCTTAAAAGTTCGCTTCTCGTAGCCATGCCAACATCAAAGCGCGCTTTAACCTCTTCTAAGTGAGCTTTTAAAAGATTTCTTGAATCCAAGGCTATAGAATAAGCACTCTTAGCTTTAAGCAAAGAATAATAGGCTTCAGCAACTGAATAAAAAACTTCATTTTTAACCTGTCTTAAGTTTTCAAGCTCTGTCAACAAATCTTCCTTTGCAGCTCTTATAGTGGCGTCTTTTTTCCCGCCAAGATAAATCGGATAACTTAAGCTAATCTTAGTTTGATAGTCCCCACCTGAAGAAGAGCTTAGCCTACCTAAAACGCCCTGCATGAAACTATAAAGGAATACATCTTCAGGAGTGGGATTGAGCTCCGAAGGAAAGGAAGAAATCCCTCCACTACTTGTTTTACTTCTCTCCGTTTTACTCAATTGCAAGTCTAAAGTAGGATAGAGGATACTTTCTGCTTGAACAAGTTTCGCTTTAGCAGCCTCAACCGCTGCCAATGCCTGTTTTATCTTAGGGTTTCTTTCCAACGCCAATTCAAAAGCCTTGTTCACATCTATAACCAAGGCATGCACCTTGCTTACGAAAATAAACAATACGAAGAAGAGTCCTACTAAAAACCAAGACCGCCTCACCTTTAACACCTCCCCTAAAGGATGGAAAGAGAAGCTATTAAACTAACTGGTCAGTCACAACCATTATACTATCAAAGAGGGGACTCTAAAATTAATACGCAGGGAGCTTTCAATGTGTG
>LGFB01000058.1 GCA_001508835.1 bacterium 42_11 | reverse complement strand
GATTTCGCCAAATATAAAAACATATTCCTTGGCAATGTGAGGCTCATCAACCTGGAAACTCGAAAAGAAGTTAATAGCTGAAAAGAAGGGGGTACATTGGCATGGCGCTGAGAGGGTTTTTGGAAGAGAACTTTGGAGGATTTTTCCACGATGAGGCTTTCCCGGTGAAGCCCACCGGCAGGTACATTTCAATTGTTCTTTTGAGAAAAACCGAGTCAGAAGCGATATTTCGCACTGATGAGGGAATAACTCAAGAAATGATAACACTGGGAATCGAAGATAAGAGTAAGGCTTCGCGGGTTATTTTTTCAAAACGTAAAGCTATAGCAATGGAACGCCGCAAAGGCCGAGAATTACTGCGCTTACATGATTTGATCAAAGAAACTTGCAATATCAATGGAAGCATGTGCGGAGAATGCGCAGACTGCCTCGTTTACGGATACGCTGCCGCTGGAAAAGGAGAAAGCGCCGCGGGAGGACTCAAGTCGAGAGTTCTGGCTGAGAATGCCTATTCGATCCTGCCAGCTTCTGAGATCACAGATGTTAGAACGATCAACGCTTTGAGTGAAATGGAAACCATGAGTGAGCCAGATGAAAAAGGAGAGTTACAGATGCGAGAAAGTCTGGCTTCTAATGAATACGTAAAGCCTGAAACACATTTTATAGATGTGGAAACGCTCCGAGACGTTCGTCCCGCTGAGTTCGTGTATGTTTTGGGAAACATATTGCGTACAAAACGGTACGGCGCCATAAGCAGCAGAATGGGAAAGATAAAGAACAGCATAGTTGCAATAGTTACTTCAGATAGCGAACCTTTCAGTTGCCTGGAATTAACGAAGATGGTATGGGACAAACTGGAGCCATCTGTAAGGTCCCATCCTCTCGACGACCGGCTGGTTGAAGAAGCGCTTTTACAGTCTGTGGAAACTGTCCTTGAACATCATCCGGGAAACTATCGGCTCTTTAGCGGTCAGAAGCTGCAAGAATTGCTGCAGCTCGTTAAGGAAGCGTACGAAAATCCAGAGGTTGAACTAATCGATATGATAAAGAATTTAAGCGGATTGAAAGCAGCGAAAGGATGAAAACCATGGATATTTTCCTTTATAAATGCACCCTCAAAACAAAAGAGCCGTTGTTTTTTGCCAGTAAGGAAGTGTCGCGCAATTTTATCACGGTGCCGTACATAGGCAACTACGCTCTGGCCTATGCAACAGGTGTGGTTGAGCAGAGTTATCAAGGGTCCTCTTCGCCAAGATATCGAGAAGATCTGTCAGGTGCCGGTGATCTCTACATTTTCCCTGCCAGATTCATCGATTTCAGATGGCACACCGAGAGCTTTAACTGTGTTGGTGAAGGATACTTTCTTCAAATGGGACAGAATATAGTGATAGACGCCCAGAAATACCTTGAAGAGGTTCAGGGAAAAACAAGACCCCCCGTCTTTAACTCTCCACAAATGGGAACCTTCAAGATGATAGCGAGCGAAAGCGTGGCAATTTTCTATGTACTTGCAAGAAAAAAGATCAGCCTGCCGCGCTATATACGTCTGGGCAAATTAATGACAAAATGCCGTTTAGAATGTACCCCTGTGAGCAATTTTGAAGTAAGAAAAAGTGAATTTTTTGTAGAACATCCTCTCAATCCTGCGGATCTATCTCGAGAGTATCTGATCAAAAGTTATTCGACGATTTCCGTAAAACCCGTTCCTTTAATTGAAGGGGTTCGAATGGAAGGGGTGTACATTGCATTCGGCGAAACATGCTTACCGTTGCACGTTGGATACTTTCTCTACATGAAAGGTGAGGAGGCGGGATGAAACTGCTCGGTGGATACAGCATACCGGTGGAGTGGGAAGAAAATGTTTTGTGGGCTAAGCATCAGCTGGACACTTACAGGGCTCTTCAAGATCATGACATCGTCATCAACACTTATCCTACAGGAAGCGGCAAAACCCTGGCTCTGTTGAACGCTATAAGGAAGTTGGAAATCAGAAGGGCCCTGATCATCGCCCCCATAAATCAGCTGATCTACCAGTACTCGGAGAGCGTTAAAAGGTTTGTGGAGAAATACGATCTCTCCCATAAAGTTGTTACTGTAACCTCTGAAAGCCTCGATGTCATGAAAAAGCCTCATTCCAGGGCTTTAAGGGACATTCTTGATGAATTTTCGAACATCATAGCTATATCCAACCCTGATATAGTGCACTATGTGATCATGCAGATGTACAGTAAAAAAACCTTAGCTGGCGATCTTTTGGTGAAACTGCTCAGGTTTCCACAGCTGGTGGCATTTGATGAATTTCATTACTACGATCTTAGCCGGATTTTCTTCATGACAGTCATGCTGGCTTCATCAAAACATTTTGGGTTAAACCAAAAATTTGTCTTCATGACAGCCACTCCAAACGAAGAGATTTTGAAGATATTCGACAAACTCGGCATGAGTTATAAAATAGTTTCTCTTAGTCAAGATGGTGACCTTCAACCGGTGTCTTCTCCTTTAAAGATAGAACTGCTCTTCGGCAAATTGAACGATCACACGGACGAGATAATCCGGATCTTAAAAGAAAATCCCGAAAGCGACATTCTTGTGATCTCGAATTCTCTGAAACGCATAGCCTACCTGGCATCACTTGCAAGGCGGAAAGGTCTGAATTTTGGAATGGTGACAGGGCCCATGAATGCGGAGGATAGAAAATTGGCTCTTGAGAAGAGAATCGTTCTGGCAACGCCCACTGTGGATATAGGTTATGATTTCAGCCGGCCCACAAAGGACAGGCAGAGTATAGATATAGTAATCTTCGAAGCGTTGAGTCACGATCAATTTGTTCAAAGGTTGGGCCGCGTCGGGAGGATATTCGGAAAACCAAAAAATGATGTTCCATCAACAGCGTACCCCATTCTTCCAGACTATCTGAAAAACAAAGCTCTCGAAACCTTAGAAGGATCAAAGGATAGGCTTCAACTCAATGATGCCATGGAAAGTGTCTTTAAAGAAAGGTTCGAAAGCCTGAAACGTGAATATATGGGACCGCAGCGCATTCTGGTAGGCCTTTACGAAGATGCTTTCAAGCTGATCTTTCCGGAGGAGAAAACCGGAGACTTCGTAAAGGAAATGCTGGACAATTACTACAAATTATTGGAATCAGTTTTCGACTTCAGGCAGTTCAGCAGAATAGTGAGGCGAGCCGAAATTGATTTTTACTACTTTTCTAAACATTTGGAACAAGGTGAAGAAGAGCTTGCGATAAGAATTCTGGAACGGAACCAGCAACTGAAAGACGAGATACTTGAAAAATATGCGAGTGAAGAGGAGCTTTTAACCGCCGCAAAACTGTACAGAAAATTCATTGAGGAACAGATCCTTTCCTTCAGACCGGGGCAGGGAAGAATGGTGTACGTTCTGGATGAAAAGAAAATAACAGGTGCCAGAGAATTTCTGTACGATGAAATTTCTGTGCTGACACAGTATGTAGTGGAACCTCTGCCTTTTGAAGAAATTCCTCCGATCTATAAAAACGAAGTCAGGAAAGGTTTCAGGCTAATCGAACCTTCAGAGCAGAAAGTTAAACTGTCTCTGGAAATTCGAACCGGAGCAAAGCGAAGATTTTTCATTCCAGTTGAGATGAAAACTCATCAACATTTCTCAGGTTATGGAGCTTTGAAGTTCAATGGATTTCCGGTCTATCTTTTGGACGATCCAAAATTAAGGCAGTTGAGTCATGCATATGATTTCCACCCGGTAAAAGCGATGGTGAACGGAATCGTAGCAGAAGTACTCATTGGATCGGAAGCCATAAAAGCCCAAAGTTATTTTGAAGAAAAACCATGGGGGGGTGATCTTTTTCCCGTATGAAACTGGAGGAAATTCCGATTTACGCAATTAACGCTTATCTTTATTGTCCATATCGTTTCTACATAGAGCATGTGAAGGGAGAATTCGAAGACAACGACCACACCGTCGAAGGTCGCTTCATAAGCCAGCAGGAAAATACCAAAGGTCAGACAAAAAACTGGAAGAAGAGGCCACAAATATTCGTTCAATCAGAACATTATGGAATATTCGGATTCGTGGATCAGGTTATCGAGAATAAGGAGAAGACGAAAATAATCGAGATAAAAAAGGGAGATGCGTCGCATCCTTACCTAAATGATGTGATGCAACTAACTGCTTACATGCTGGCTTATGCTGAATCCTACAACAAAAAAATCGAGACCATGGAGGGCGAAATAAGATATGTGGGATCAAATAAAAAATTCAAAATTACTCCCACAAGAAAAAGAGTTTCCAAACTTTTAGAGATTCTTCAAAGCATGCGCGCAGTAGCAGAAGATCCACCACAGCCATCATATTCAAAGAAGAAGTGTGATCCGTGCTCGTTGATAAACATATGCCTGCCTCAGAAAGAGAACGCACTTAAGAGGAAAATAATGCCTTCAAGTAGAGACGCCCATCCACTTTACATTGCCACTCAGGGGGCTTACATTAGACAAAGTGGAGAAAGTGTAACTGTAAATTGCAACGGCAGGAATATTGTTAAAATACACTATTCGAAAATAAGCGCGCTTCATTTGATGGGAAACGTTCAAATATCAACGCAGGCTATGAAATTATTAACGTCAAACAGTATACCTGTGGTATTTTCCGACATCCTTGGAAGATATTGGTTTGTATGTCACAGTGGCTTTTCGAAAAACATTCCCTTGAGGATAAAGCAACTACAATTGACGCAGGATGAAAAAAAGAAAATAGAGATATCGAAAAGGATCATCGAAGGAAAGATCAAAAATCAGCTTTACGTTCTTAAGAAGAAGAATCTCACAACAAAGCAAGATAGCCGCGCGATACTTTCAATGTTAAAAGATCTCGATCGCTGTAAATCAATAGATGAGTTAATGGGCATCGAAGGTCAAGTTGCGAGTCTATACTTTGACAAAATATCCAAAAAACTTGATCCAAAATGGGAATTCAATGGTCGCAACAGACGCCCATCCAAAGATCCAATAAACGCCCTTTTGAGTTTTGGATACTCTATCCTCCATAACGTTGTTTTAAGTGCTATCATGGCAACGGGACTGGATCCTTTCATAGGAGTGCTGCATAAAGAACATTACGGAAGGACTTCTCTCGCCTTAGACATCATGGAAGAATTTCGACCAATAATAATAGATCTTGAGGTTCTTTCAATGATAAATCTTGGTCAACTAAAGAAAAATGATTTTTCAGAAAATATAGGAGGAGCAATCTTTTTAACCGACAAAGGGAGAAAAAAGTTTCTTGAAGTCATTAGGAAAAGACTGGAAACAAAGCGATATTACAGTTTATTGGATTCAAGGGTAGAATATATTCGGATAATTGAAGCTCAGGTACGGGTCTTTGAAAAGTGCATATTGGGAGAGATCAACACCTATACTCCGTTTGTGGTGGAAAGATGAAAGCCTTTCTAATATCTTATGATGTCTCCGATAACAAAAAGCGTAATAAAATAGCGAAAATACTGGAAGAGTACGGCAAACGGATACAGTACAGTGTGTTTTACTGCCAATTCAGTAAAAAGACGCTGTTCGATATTCTTTCAAGGGTTTCAAAAATTATCGACAAAGATAACGACTCTATTTTGGCAATTATACTGCCACAAGGATGGGATAAATACGTGGTAGGATCACTCAAAAATGACTTGCCAGAAGACGAGAAAAGTGTATTTTAAGTTGCCAACTTAAAAATTCTGTTCACCTTTGCCGGTTCGCTCTTAGCCGGCTTATCGAGCTTTTTCTTTTTCCCGATGGTGGTTGAAAGACATTTGGACCAGGGAATTTTTGTAACCTGGCGAAAGGCTTTATTAAAAATATTTATTTTTCTTAGTTTTAATTTTATAGCGTTTCAAAACCAAATTCCGTCTAACGGAATTGAAACACTCGATAATTCCCGACATGATAAGTACAATTGAAACATTGGTTTCAAAACCAAATTCCGTCTAACGGAATTGAAACCATCTGCAATAGCAACAAGCTTCGCCCTATCTTTTTGGTTTCAAAACCAAATTCCGTCTAACGGAATTGAAACTGAATATCCAGACCGTTTTCACGTCTACACCCATCTGTTTCAAAACCAAATTCCGTCTAACGGAATTGAAACGCAAAGCTTTCGAGTTTAGCGATTGCCTCTTTGTTTCCTGTTTCAAAACCAAATTCCGTCTAACGGAATTGAAACTGATCCGTTCTCTCTCCTTCTGGACGTATTTCCACACAGTTTCAAAACCAAATTCCGTCTAACGGAATTGAAACGCTGAAGTAAAAGTTAGGAAAGATGGATTTAAACAGAGTTTCAAAACCAAATTCCGTCTAACGGAATTGAAACTCGTCGTGAAGAACTCGACAGGCGAAGTGAAGCTGCGTTTCAAAACCAAATTCCGTCTAACGGAATTGAAACGGAATTGCTCCTACACTTCCAGAGAATCTGAGTTGATTGTTTCAAAACCAAATTCCGTCTAACGGAATTGAAACCGATGCTTGAGTAAAGATCTGTAGTCGTTGTGAATTGGTCGTTTCAAAACCAAATTCCGTCTAACGGAATTGAAACGACAAGGAGACCCTTTACGGCATCAGCAAATCTGTCATCGTTTCAAAACCAAATTCCGTCTAACGGAATTGAAACAGAATCAGGAATGTTCATGTTCGCGTCGTAGATGTACGGTTTCAAAACCAAATTCCGTCTAACGGAATTGAAACTCGAGCAGTTTTGGGAGCTGCTCGAACAGGATTTTACAAGTTTCAAAACCAAATTCCGTCTAACGGAATTGAAACTTCTCTTGAATGCCGCAAACCTTGAAGTGAATGGGGAAGTTTCAAAACCAAATTCCGTCTAACGGAATTGAAACAAAGGTCAGTTCGCCGTCATAGTCAAGTTCCTGGACAGTAGGTTTCAAAACCAAATTCCGTCTAACGGAATTGAAACTTATGAACTCTCTGCTCAATCCTGCCGGAGACCTCGGATGTTTCAAAACCAAATTCCGTCTAACGGAATTGAAACATCTTTTCTCATTCAGCTTTGCCGTCAAAAGAACGTCGTTTCAAAACCAAATTCCGTCTAACGGAATTGAAACCCGATTTACGAGGAGCACAAAAGAGGGAAAAACTGGGTTTCAAAACCAAATTCCGTCTAACGGAATTGAAACACCGTGTGAAAGCGAGGTGATGTTATTGCTAAAAGAAGTTTCAAAACCAAATTCCGTCTAACGGAATTGAAACAATGAATCTTGGCAGACTGCAAGAGACGCGTTGGAAAGTTTCAAAACCAAATTCCGTCTAACGGAATTGAAACCCATTATCCAGGGATTCCGGGATTTTAAAAAATATGGGTTTCAAAACCAAATTCCGTCTAACGGAATTGAAACAGGCGAATATACGGTTACATCTGCTCCCCAAGAATAAGTTTCAAAACCAAATTCCGTCTAACGGAATTGAAACCCAT
>LGFB01000057.1 GCA_001508835.1 bacterium 42_11 | reverse complement strand
TGGTGTGTGAAAAATTTTTCTGTATAATTTTTCACGGTGATAAATATGTACGAATATGGTGAATTGATCAAGGTAGCAAAATTATATTATTTGAAGAGAAAACCCCTTCGGGCGATTGCAAAAGAACTGAAAACATCTATAGCTACAGTATCAAGAATGCTTGCTGAAGCCAGCCGGGTAGGGATAGTTAAATTTGAAATAACTGACCCCCGCGAGCGCGTGGAGATTCTGGAAAGATCTCTTGCAAGGCGCTTTGAATTGGTAAAAAGTCTTGTTATTTCTCAAAATGTGAATGATAGCCAGTCGAGTTTGAAGAGATTACTGGCGCTTCATTCTACAAATCTGGTTATCGAGACTTTATCCCCCGGTGTAATTGTTGGTATTGGACCTGGTGAAACGATAGCAGAATTAGTCAGTTCTTTCACCAGAGATCATTTTATGGAAGATATAAAATTGGTGCCACTGATGGGAGGCTGGAGTTTATACGATCTTGAACACGAGACAAACAAGCTTGTGACAGAATTTGCAAGTGTGCTCGGAAGTGATTATCACATTTTGCCTGCACCTGCTTATGTGAGCAGTCAGAATCTTCGAGAATTAATTATGAAAGAACCTCAAATTTCTGCAATAACGCAATTGTGGAAACATATTGACATAGCCATATTTTCGATAGGTCCTGAGATAGAATATGGTCTTTTTCGCC
This sequence comes from bacterium 42_11, assembly GCA_001508835.1. GTDB lineage: Bacteria > Synergistota > GBS-1 > GBS-1 > GBS-1 > 42-11. The sequence continues at coordinate 6,910 of LGFB01000057.1, read as the reverse complement.
AGTTAGTTCCAGATGAAAATCATATCTATGAGGCAAAGAAATTAGGAGCTGTGGGTGATATTCTGGGATATTTAATAGATGAAAATGGGAATGTACTGGATATTGATTTCAACAGAAAACTTGTTTCAATTCCTCTTGAAGAACTTCGCAATATACCTGTGAGAATCGGTATTGGTGGGGGAAGGTTAAAATACAGGGCTATAAAAGCTGCTTCGAAGGCTAAATACGTCAATATTCTCGTCACAGATAGTGAAACAGCATCAAGATTGTTAAATGAAGAAGGGGGTATATCATGACTGAGATGCTTAAAGAAATGTTTGGCAGTTCAAAACCTATAATCGGTATGGTGCATTTTCCACCATTGCCTGGATCACCTCTGTATAATCCGAATGTAACTTTGAATGAAATTTCAGATCAAGCTTTAAAAGAAGCATCAATACTTATGAAACTCGGTTACAATGGTATAGTTTTCAGCAACGAGGGGGATAGACCTTATCTGCGTAATGTTTCGAAATACACTGTTGCAGCAATGGCCAGATTGATAGAAAAAGTTGTCTCAAAGGTGAAGATACCCTTTGGCGTCTCTGTCCTTGCCGACCCAGAGGCAGCCATATCTGTAGCAGAAGCGGTCGAAGCAAATTTTGTGCGAACTTTTCTTTCATGGGTTTATGTTGGTGATTGGGGAATAGTTGACCCTGATGCCGGCAACCTTCAAAGAATTAAGGCAAGCTTGCATGGTAAATGCAAAATCTTTGCAAATGTAAGCGGGCACACTACCCCGCTGGGAGGGCGAAGCATAGGGGATATCACAACGGGAGCTGTTTTCTTTGGCCTCGCTGACGCTATATGTTTAGCAGGAACAACTGCGGGAAAACCGGTGAGTGAATCGGATATTTTAGAAGCCAGAGATCATTCGGCAGGAAAACCCGTTTTCGTTGGAACGGGTGTAAATGTGAGCAACATCGAGCGGATGCTGGAGCTTTCAGATGGAATTATTGTTGGTACAAGTATAAAGAAGAACGGAAATACTTTCAACCCAATAGATGAAGAAAGAGCGAGAATCCTGATTGAAAAAGCTAAAAAATGCATAAAGGAGTAACTTCCATGAATGTTGTAGAAATGCTGGGTATAAGCAAACAGTTTCCCGGGATTCTTGCGCTTAATAATGTAGATTTCGACTTGAAAGAAGGCGAAATCCATGGGCTTGTTGGAGAAAATGGGGCTGGCAAATCAACACTTGTCAAGATATTAACGGGAGTTATCAAACCGACTGCTGGATCCATTCTAATTTATGGTTCGAAGGTTTCAAAATGGGATATTTCAGAGGCTTACAAATACATAGGAGCTGTTTACCAGGAAAGAGAGCTGGTGCCCTTTTTCACCGGGCTCCAAAATCTTTTTCTGGGCTTTGAAATTTCTAAGGGCTCCTTTCTCATTGAGCGTGAGATGTTCAAACAAGCAAACAAGCTCTTGAACAGATACAAGATTGAAGTACCACTTGATATACCTGTGAACGAACTCAGTCCGGGGCAGCAGCAGATGGTGACGATTTTGAAAATCCTGTTCAGAAATCCAAAAGTAGTCGTTTTTGATGAACCAACGGCACCTTTAAGTTTATCTGAAAAGAAGAGTTTGTACGAATTGATTAAAAATTTAAAAGCAAAAGGGGTGACGATACTTTACATATCACATTACCTCTCTGAAGTTTTGGACCTGTGCGACCGAATAACTGTTCTTCGCAATGGAATAAAAGTGTCTACAGTAGAAAGTTCAAAAGTTACTGAAGATGAATTAATTGAATTAATGATAGACAAGAGCATTAAGGAACAATATCCCAAAGAATGTGTTGAACTTGGAGAAATAGTTTTCGAAGCAAAAAATGTGAGTTTCGATAAAATGGGTATTCATGATGTTTCTTTCAACATACGCTCAGGTGAGATAGTTGGATTTGCTGGACTTGTTGGAGCTGGAAGAACAGAGCTTGCACGTGCAATTTACCTTGGCAAAAAATTCGATCGTGGCGAAATCTACATTTTTGGTAATAAATTTGTATCTAAGTCAAGCTGGCATTCTATTAAAAATGGAATTGTAATGATCCCGGAAAACAGGAGAACAGAAGGTTTGATACTGGATTTATCTATAAAAGAAAACCTGACTCTGCCAGTATTGAAAAATCTTTCTAATATGGGATTTATTGCTGAATCAGTGGTTGCTCAAATAAGCGAAAGAATAAGAGAAAGACTTTCTATAAGATGTTCTTCATTGCGCCAAATGGTGAGAACACTCAGCGGAGGAAATCAGCAAAAAGTATCTTTGGGAAAGTGGTTTGCCGGTAAAGCAAAGGTGTGGATTTTTGATGAACCAACACAGGGAATAGATGTAGAAGCTAAAAGAGAAATTTATCAAATCATGGGAGATCTTGCTAAAAATGGAGCGGCTATCTGGTTCATCAGCTCTGATCTGAAAGAACTGGTAGCAATATCTGATCGTATATATGTCATGAGAAAAGGAAAAATCATCTCTGAACATCAAAGACCTTTTAATGAAGCGCAAATACTTCGGCAAATGCTGGGGGGTGAGGAGTTTTGATAAAAAAGGAATTCGGCATGACCAGTTTTTTTGCAAAGTACGGCACTATAGCAGCTTTGATTCTTCTGTTTATTGTTTTTTCAATAATGGTGCCTGGTTTTCTCAGTTATTCTAATTTTATAAACATACTTCGCCAGATGTCACTTCTTTTCATATTATCAGTTGGTTTTACTATGTGTCTTATAGTAGGAGAACTGGACCTGTCATTTGCCAATGTGGCAAGCCTTTCAAGTGTTGTCGTGGCTAAGTTGATAGTCAGTGGTTTAAATTATTTGATAAGTATAGTTATTGCTTTATCTATAGGAGCTTCTATAGGACTGTTCAGCGGGATACTTGTGACTCTCGTTGGCATTTCTTCTTTGATAACGACTCTGGCTATGGGCATAATATTAAGTGGCGTTACTTATATGTACACTAAGGGTGTTTCTGTCTATGGTCATATGCCAGCTCCATTTCTCCAGCTTGGCCGAGGGATGATAGGTTCTATTCCTATTCTTGTGATAATCATGTTTATTGTCCTGATAGCAGCACAGGTTTTTGTAAAGCAAACTCGTTTTGGCCGCTATATGCAAGCAACGGGCGGTAATCGTACCGCTGCACTGTTGGCCGGAGTGAATGTGACTGCATATAAAATTCTTGGCTTAGTTTTTTCAAGCCTGGGCGCTGCTTTTACCGGCATTTTATTGACATCTCGGCTTGGAGCTGCTAATCCTGAAGGAGCCGCTGGTTTTCTAATGGATGGGTTTGCAACAGCACTTCTTGGACAAACTGTAATCAGTGTTGGAAGAGCCAGCCCTATAGGAACTTTTGTAGGGGCACTTCTTGTAGGTATCCTGAACAATGGCATGACTTTATTGGGGGTTCCTTATTATGTACATGATATTGCAAAGGGGGTAATTATCATTCTTTCAGTAGTTATAACATCAATCCACGCCCTCAAATTGGAGAGGGCGTAACTGAAAGGGGGTGTTTCAATGAAAGCCACTGTGATTTTTGTGGTTATTTCTTTACTCTTAGTGGGAAGTACTTTTGCGATTAAAGTCGGATTTATCGCCACGAATTTTGCTGCTGAATCTCAGGCAAGAGTGGCAAACGCATTTGAAAAACTGGCAAAGGCAAATGGCTGGGAGCCAGTTATGCTTAATTCAAAAGGTTCGTATGAGGCACAAGCAAATCAGCTGGAAAACCTTGTTCAAATGAAAGTTGACGCCATAGTTATGGCAATGTCTCATCCTTTGGAAATCAAACCAGCGCTTGAGAAGGCATTTGCCGCGAAAATTCCTGTGATAACAATTGATTCAGGTTATGTTGAAGGAGTTGTTGCGGATATCACCTGTGACAATTTTGTCATGGGTGCGAAGATCTCTACATATTTTGTTGATTCACTGGGCGGTCAGGGCAATATAGTTGTGATCAAGTTTGAGAAACATCATGGTACGAGAAAAAGGGGAAAGGTTTTGGATCAGGTTCTCTCAGAATATCCTGGTATAAAGGTACTGGCTGAATACACTGTACCTGCATCGGCAAGATTTATGGAAGATACCCGCTCAGCAATGGAAACTTATGCGCAGAGATTTGGTAAACAGATTAACGGTGTCTGGTGCGCTTTTGATCAGCTGGCGTATTCGGCTTCTGATGTGCTTCAAGAATATGGCCTTAAGGATGTTATCGTTGTCGGTGTTGATGGCAATCAGGAAACCTTCAGGAGAATCAAAGAAGGCATCATGACCGCAACGGTTGCACAGCCTTTTGAAGAAATGGCATCTGTTGCAATTGATTTGATCAGGAAAATAGTGGTTGACAAAATACCTGCATCTGAAGCGGCTCCACGTAAGATTATATATGTGGATGCACCGCTTGTTGACATTGGCAATGTCGATCAATATCTCACAAAAGGCGAGTAGATTTAAAACAATAAAGGGTGGGCGATTATCGCCCGCCTCTTTAATTAAGAAAGGAGGTTTTAATATTTTTTCTTGGTGTTGATATTGGAACTTCAACAATCAAAGCAACTGTCTTGAATGAAATAGGAAATATTGTAACTTCTCACAAAAGCAAAGTCAAAATTTTGAATCCTCAGCCAGGTTTTTACGAAGTTAATCCTGTTGCCTCCTGGTGGAAAGGTTTTGTTGATGTTTTAAGGAAGATATCAAAAGACGTGGATTTATCAGAAATAAATTCTATTTGTTTGAGTTCTGTCTGTGGTTCATTTGTTCCGGTAAATAGCAATTTCGACCCTCTGTACAATGCCATTTTGTACGGAATTGATAAGAGATCAGCTTCTCTTGTTTCAAAACTCAATGATCGTTTTGGCGAAGATTATCTCACAAACCAATTGGGTTCATCGTTCACAACTCATTCTGTTTTGCCAAAAATACTGTGGTTAAAAGAAAATGTCACTGATGTATATAAAAAAACAGTTTTTTTCGTTGAAAGTGTTAATTTTATAACGGGGAAGCTAACAGGGCAAGCTGCTTGGGATTTACCTACAGCCGCTGGATGTCAATTGATCAATTTGCATAAGCTTAATTACCCCATCGAAATACTGGAATCTATGGGCCTCGAAATAAATAAATTTCCAGAACTTACCTGGCCTTTGCAGTCGCTGGGTACGGTCACTGAAAAAGCAGCAAAAGAAACGGGATTAAAGAAAGGTACGATGGTTCTGGCTGGCGCTTGCGATATAAATGCAGAAGCAGTTAGTTGCAGAGCTATAAATCCTGGTGATTTGTTAGTTGTGCTTGGTTCCACTGTCAGTATTCTTCTTACTCTTGATACATTAAATTTCGAAAAAGGTTTTGTTAGCGGAGTATCTGTTATTCCTGGGCAATATCGCTTAGGAGGTGCTACATCGTCGGGAGGAAGATTTGTAAATCATGCAGGTCAACTTTTTACAAGGCCTTCGAAATCTCTTTTACAAAAAATTGATTTATCTCCCACCGGTATAATTGTGCTTCCTTATTTTGATGGAGCGAGATGCCCCTTCCACAACCCTGATGCCACTGGTGTTTTATACGGCATTTCAAGTAATACTTCTTCGAAAGATTTGTATATTGCTGTTAGAGAATCTATTGGTTTTGAACTCGCTGTTATTCTGAAAAAATTAGAAAAACATCTAAAACAATCGGAAAAGATTTATGTAACAGGAGGTCTCTCAAAAGATGATGTGCTTCTTCAGGTAATATCGAATATCACAGGGATGGCGCTTAGAGTTTATCCAGATATTGATGCATCATTTGGAGATGCTTTAATGGCTATGAGCACTCATTTTTCGCTGGATGAGGTTCTGAGAATTCATAGTAGTACTCAAATTAAAATAATTTTGCCAGACCAGAATTTTCATAACGTGTATACACACCTTGTAGAAAAATTTGAGATGCTTTATGAAACTCTCACAAAGTTATTTGAATTCAAAATAAATGAGTAAAGTGTATTAAGAAATACATACGGCTGTGCATTATTTCAGAGTGAAAGAATTGCTGAAAAATATTTGTGCAAAATCCGCCGAAGACATTTTTAGACCTTCTCATACTCCCATTAACGCTTATACCCAAATCTCCCTGGTTGTAATGGAGAATAATAAATCCCTGCTGTTGCCATCTCGTGTAGGTATCTTGTCTATGTATATGTAGTTACCTTCTATGATTTGTCTGTAATTGTTTATTATTATTGGTAGTTTTTTCACTTTAGACCTCCTCTGATTTTATTTTTGCCAGAGGAACGTACAACGAGTTTCACTTGCTAAAAAGCTCATTTATCAAACGCTCTTTGGGTATTTTCAGATATTCTGCTATGTTTTTCAATATGTTATTTAAGGTACTTATTTTGAGATAAGAATGATCTGGAATGGTGATTCTATGTTCATAACCCATAATATTTGAGGGCAATCTCAGATGACTGCCGCTCTTTCTTGTGATCTCATAACCATACCCGTTAAGTAATTTGGCAAGCTCCCTACCTGAAAGGTTTCGTGGAAGTTTAGCCATATGTAAATGTTTCTTCTCTTACAATGTGGAGTCGAATAATATCTGGTCTGTCATCAATTTTATCAAAATGGCAATTTATAGCGTCTTTTATGTTCTCTTTGAGCGCTTCTAAGGTGTCTGCTTCGGTAAAAATACTATAATCTAAAGCTCTGGCGTTATATCCACCCTCCGGATCTTCCTCTACTATGAAAATTATCTCTTTGAGTTTCATCATAAACCAGCGCAGGAGATTCCATCTTCTTTAAAATGGAAAGGAATGCGCTGTTCCCTCCTTTCCAATGAAATTACATAAACCACACAATCACTTCCAATCGTCTTTTGACGATAACTCAGGG
>LGFB01000056.1 GCA_001508835.1 bacterium 42_11 | reverse complement strand
TATAAAGGATGTTACTCCTATTCCACATGATGGATGTCGTCCTCCATCGAGGCGCAGAGTCTAATTTTTCAAAAGAAAGGAGGCTATACTCTCGATGAGCAAGTATATAGGGCCTATATGCAGATTGTGCAGGACCGAAGGGGTAAAATTATTTTTGAAAGGGGAAAAGTGTTCTTCAGATAAATGTCCAATGGTCAGAAGACCGTTTTTTCCAGGAATGCACGGCAGGGAAAGAAGGAGAAAGTTGACAGAATATGGTTTAAGATTGAGGGAAAAGCAGAAGTTAAGGAAGATATATGGAATGAGAGAAAAACAGTTTGAACGCTTTTTTGAGATGGCAACTAAGCAAGCTGGAATGACGGGGGATAATTTCTTAAAACTTCTTGAAAGGAGACTAGACAATGTAGTTTTTAGACTTGGATTTGCACCCAGCAGGAGAGCAGCTAGGCAAATAGTAAATCACGGGCATGTTCTAGTTAATGGAAAAAAGGTGACAACACCTTCTTATCTTGTTGACCCAGGTGATGTGATAGAGATCAGACCGCAGAGTAAAGAATTGGAGATGTTTAAAAATATCTCCAGTTCCGAAAGTACTATATCTGTACCATCGTGGTTGGAAGTGGATATTGAAAACTTAAGAGGAAGGGTTGTAAGCTTACCAGAGATAGATCAAATAGACACTGCGAGGATAGTTAACTTACAATTAGTGGTAGAGTTCTACTCCCGTTAGGAGGTTTTGGGAAAGATGAAATTTCTTGCTCCGCATATAGAAAAAAGAGTTTTGGATTCGAAGTATGGTTTATTTATAGTAGAACCTTTGAATAGGGGCTTTGGTAATACCTTAGGGAATGCATTAAGAAGGGTTCTTTTTTCCTCTTTACCGGGAGCAGCCATAACCGCTGTAAGGATAGAAGGAGTTTTTCATGAATTTTCTACAATTCCGGGGGTAAGGGAGGATGTTATAGAAATTTTATTTAACATTAAGAATATCAAGCTTAAATTACATTCGAGGGAACCTAAGCTCTTGAGGTTGGAGGTTCAAGGAGAAAGGGATGTTAAAGCAGGAGACATTGAAGCAGATAGCGATGTAGAGATAATTAATCCTGAGCATCATATTGCGGCTCTTGATGAGGGAGCTAGCTTGAAAATGGATCTTTATGTAGAAAATGGTATTGGTTATCTACCTCTCGAAAGGGAAAGAAAGCCTAATTTACCTATCGATTTTCTTCTGATAGATGCCGTTTTTAGCCCGGTTACGAAGGTAGCTTATAAAGTTGAGGAGACCAGATATGAACAGTATACCCAGTGCGAGAGGCTGATATTAGAGATATGGACTGATGGTAGGTCTTCTCCTGAGGAAGCATTGTCTCAGGGAGCTAACATACTCGTGGAATACTTCTCTGAGTTTACAAAACTTGTTCCATCTGCCACAGCTCAGAAAGGAATAGAATCTTTGGAGGCAAGGGAGGATACCCTCTTTTCACTGCCTATAAAGGAATTAGAACTTTCTGTTAGGTCTGAAAATTGTTTGCTGAGAGCAGGGATTAAGACTGTTGGCGAACTTGTTCAGAAGACTCCAGAGGAATTGCTTAAAATAAGAAATTTGGGCAAAAAATCGCTTGTAGAAATTCGAGAAAAACTTCAAAAACTGGGGTTAAAACTTAAAGAGGAAAAATCCGATACTGGGGAAGGAGGAGAGTAATTATGCGTCATCGTAAAAAGGGAAGGAAGCTTAGTAGAACTACAAGTCATAGAAGAGCTCTATTAAAAAATCTTGCGATATCGCTGATAGTGAATGAGAGGGTTGTAACTACAGAGGCAAAAGCAAAGGAACTAGGAAGAGTTGTTGAAAAATTGATAACTAAAGCGAAAGAGGGTACTCTTCACATGAGAAGACAGGTGATAGCCTTTATGCCACATAAAGAGGCAGTAAGGAAGCTTTTTAATGAAATTGCTCCTAGATATAAAGATAGGAATGGTGGTTATACTCGTATCGTAAAGATAGGAGAAAGAGTTGGAGATGCAGCTTCTATGGCATTGATTGAATTGGTTAAATGATAAAGCTTATTGATGTGAGCTTTAGTTATGGTGATAGAGAAATATTTGACGGCATAAATATGGAAATAGGCGATGGGGAGTGGGTAGCTCTAGTTGGGGCTAACGGTTCTGGTAAGAGCACGCTTATAAAGCTCCTTAATGGGCTTCTTGTTCCTACTAAAGGACGGGTTCTAATAGATGGTATGGATACTCGAGATGAAGGAAATGTATGGGAGATAAGGAGACGCGTAGGGGTGGTCTTCCAAAACCCGGACACCCAGATAGTAGCTTCGATAGTAGAAGATGATATTGCTTTTGGTCCTGAGAACCTTGGTTTAGCACCTGAGGAAATAAGGGAGAGAGTGGAACAAGTTTTGAAAGTGCTGAGGTTAGAACCCTTTCGATCTTCTCCTACCTATGCTCTGTCCGGAGGGCAGAAACAGAAATTAGCTATCGCTGGTGTTTTAGCAATGAAACCTAGGTATCTTGTTCTCGACGAACCTACATCGATGTTGGATCCGCCTTCGCGAAGGGATATTAATAAGATAATAAAATTTCTTTATGACAAAGAGAAAATAACTGTAGTTTATTCTACCCATAACCCAGAAGAGATATTTTATGCTACTCGAGTAATAGCTTTATCTAAGGGTACCCTGTTTTTTAACGGTACGCCATGGGAGTTTTTTTCGAATCCAGAAAGGGTGTGGAAATGTGGTGTTAAGCTTCCAATAATCACTCATCTATGCTATAAGCTTAAAAAGCGAGGGCTTGACCTTTCTTTTCCAATATTTAGTCCTAAGGAATTAGCGGAGGAGCTATGGCGATTGAAGTCAAAAATGTAAGTTTTTTTTACTCTATAGGTACGCCTTTTGAAAAGAAAGCACTCGAAAACATTTCTTTCAGCCTTGAAATGGGAGAAAACATGGGGATACTAGGTCCTACGGGATCAGGAAAGTCAACTCTAATTCAGCTTTTAAACGCCCTTTTAATTCCCACGAAGGGAGAAGTGTTGATAGATGGTCTTAATACAAGGGAAAGGAAAAACGGTTCTAAAATAAGGGAACTTGTGGGGGTGGTTTTTCAATATCCTGAGAATCAGTTTTTTGAAGATACGGTTTACGAGGAGATTGCATTTGGTGCTAAAAATCTTCGCCTTTCAAAAGAAGAGGTCGATAGAAGGGTTAGAGAGGCGATAGCTGTGGTGGGGCTTCCTGAAGCGATTTTAGATAAATCTCCTTTCGAGTTAAGCGGTGGAGAGAAAAGGAAAGTAGCTATAGCTAGTATATTAGTCAGAAAACCCAAGTATCTGGTTTTTGATGAGCCTTTTGCAGGTATGGATTATCCTGGTACAGAGGCCTTGGTGAAGTTTTTAAAGTCCTTGCGCGGCACAGTCTCATTAATTGTAGTAACTCATACGCTTGATGAGCTTCTGGGATTGGTTGACAAGATAATGTTTTTGGACAATGGAAAAATGAAGGCTTTTGGTCCTGTAAAGGATATAATACACTTCGAAGAACTACGAAAGTATGTTCCACTGGCGGAGCTTATCTCCTTGTTAGAACAAAAAGGTTTAAATTTCCAGCTGAACACTTTTGAGCTTGACCATTTGGAGGAGGAAATCGTTAGAAATGTCTTATTTTCCTAACGTTGGGATGGGAACTTTTATACCCGTAGATTCAATAGTTCATCGGATAGACCCCCGAGTTAAAATAGTTTCCGTTTTGCTTCTTTTGGTTTTTTTGTTTGTGTCGAAAAATTTATTGCACTTAATGCCGTATATGGTTTTCACAGGTATTCTTTTCTACTTATCAAAAATCCCCATCAAAGCTGTGTTAAAGGGCTTGAAACCTATATTATTTTTATTGCTTTTTGCTTTTTTATTTCAAATTTTTTTTACTCCTGGCACTGTGTGGTTTAAGATAGGTTTTCTCGCTGTGACTAAAGAAGGAGTTAATATGGCATTACTTATAGGTTTAAGATTAGTATTACTTGTATTTTTGACTAACCTTCTTACTTTTACTACTTCGCCCGTTTCTATAACAGACGGAATGGAGGAACTTTTGAAGTTTTTCAAGTTCCTTAAAGTTCCATCGCATGAAATAGCTATGACCATGAGCATTTCTTTGAGATTCATTCCAACCTTGTTTGAAGAAGCCGAAAGGATTATGAAAGCTCAAATGGCACGAGGGGCAGAGTTCGGCACAGGGAGGTTTCTAGAAAGGATAAGGAGCTATATTCCGCTTGTAATTCCTCTCTTTATTGGTGTTTTTAGAAAGGCGGAAGAGCTGGCAATTGCTATGGAATCGCGATGCTACAAAGGAGGAGAAGGGAGAACTCGACTTAAGAAGCTTAAACTTGAGGCGCGAGACTATATCGCAATGGTTATAGTAATTCTCTTTTTGGTCGCGAACGTAATGTGGGGATGGTTTTGAATAATCTTTTGATATTGTCCTATGATGGAAGTTCCTTTTATGGTTGGCAGAAACAACCTGATTTTCCGACTGTTCAAGGGGAAGTGGAGCGGGTTTTGTCAATCTTATTCAATGATAAGATTAGGGTAATTGGTGCCGGTAGAACAGATAGAGGGGTGCATGCTTTAAGGCAGTATGCTAATTTTTATTCCCCATTTGATTTCGACGCTTCGTTTTTAAAAAAGTCTTTAAATTCTCTTCTTCCTCCAGAGATAAGGGTTTTAAAGGTTATAACTGGAGTTAATCCTGCTTTTAACGCAAGAAAACATGCTATATGGAGAGAGTACAAATATTTCATTTATAGCGGTGAAGTTTTGCCTCCTTTCCTTCATAGGTATTGTTACCATCTTAAAAGGAAGATAGATGTTTCTATTATTACAGACCTGACCGATGTTTTAATCGGAACTCACGACTTTTCAGCTTTCTGTGATGGAGAAGAAAAGACGAAAAGCAAGATTAGAACCATCTATAGGTGTAGCTTTGAGAAAAAGGGAAATTTGTTTGTGTTTACTATTAGGGCTAATTCTTTTTTGAGACACATGGTTAGAGTAATACTAGCTACTTTGATAGATATAGCTTCTGGTAAGAGAGAGAAAGAATTATTTATAAAGGCTTTATCTTCGGGTGATAGAACTTTATGTTCAGCTGCTTTACCTCCACAGGGTTTGTGGTTATGGAGAGTAGGATTTCCCACAGAGGTGTATGCAGGTGCTGTTTTTTCAAAATGAGTTTGAGTATATTGCTCCCAAAAGTTTAGAACAACTCTTTTCCCTTCTTTCCGAAGAAGAAGGTGCTGTGGTTTTTGCAGGGGGGACAGATCTATTCGTAAGGATTAAGAAGGGGATACTTAGCCCTAAACTTGTTTTAGACTTGAAAAGAATAGAAGAATTATGGTTCTTTTCTTTTGGGGAGGACATGTTAGTCATAGGTGCCACGAACACGCTAAACGAATTAATAGAATCTCCGATCGTTAGGAAACTTTTTCCTCTTATATACGAGTGTTCTTTCTCCGTAGCAAACTATCTGGTAAGAAACAAAGCTACATTTATAGGTAATTTTTGTACAGGCTTCCCTGTAGCAGACACCCTTTTTTGTCTTCTTCTTCACGATGCTGAAATCGAGGTCCAATCGTTGAAGGGTATTAGAAAAGTCAAGATTAAAGATATAGTTGAGAATTATGGAAGAGTTGTCCTCGAAAGAGGTGAAATTGTTACCAGGGTTTTCGTTCCTTACAAGGGGGAATATCGTGGAAAATATTATAGAATTCCTCGAAAATTTTGTGTGACACGTGCAGATTTTGGAATCGCTTATATGATTACTGAAGAAGAAAAACGCATAGTTTTTGGAGATACTGGGTCAGGGTTAACCCTATTGGACTCGGAGGAAGGACTGGAAGAATACCTTAATAAAAAGGGAATTGAAGAACCAGAAATATGCCTTCTCGTTGAGAAAGTTTTAGAAGAGATAAAATTTCAAAATGCGTGTAGTGAGGCTTAAAATTAACAAAGAAACGATTGAAACAGAGGTTAAATATAGTGAAACTTTACTTGAAACTCTATTTAGGTTAGGCATAATATGTCACAGCTGGCACTGGTGCGGGGTAGGTGAATGTGGTAGATGCGCAGTTGTGATCGATGGTAGGGAGACTTGTTCCTGTTTAGTTTTAACGCTTGAAGTTGAGGGAAAAGATATATTGTTGATTGATATTGAAAGGAGGAGTGAACAATGACAGAAAGATCAGAAAGGGAAGGGATGATTTATTACGTTGATGAAGCTCCACCTTTGTATGAAAGTATTTTACTTGGTTTTCAGCATGTTCTGACTTTATTCGGAGCTACTGTCGCTGTTCCACTCATCTTAGGAGGGGCAATGGGATTTTCTCCTAACCAAATGGCCATCCTGATTGGCGCAGTTATGGTTACAGCTGGGGTTGCCACACTGCTTCAGGTTACCTTTGGAACCAGACTTCCTATAGTTCAGAGCATGTCTTTTTCTTTTATTGGTCCTATACTTTCTATAATAAAGCAAACGGGTGGAGGTATAGTCAGTATGCAGTACGTAACTGGAGCTATCATGAGCGGAAGTATAGTAGAGATAATTATAGGTTGGAGTGGCCTTATAGGGAAGTTGAGGAAATGGGTTAGTCCTGTGGTTATTGGGCCTGTAATAATAATGATAGGGCTGTCGCTTTTCGGAGTGGGAGCACCTAAGGCTGGCACTCATTGGCCTACGGCTTTAATAGTTATTATTTCTATTTTTATTTTTTCTCAAATTTTGAGCCCTAAATATAAGGCATTTAAGCTTTTTCCAGTGCTTCTAGCTATTATTGTAGGTTACTCTTTCTGTGCTATTGGTACTTTGCTGGGAGTTTTCGAGGAAGGTCATCCTTCCTATATAAATTTTTCTTTAATAGCTCACTCTCCATGGATAAGACCCATTGATAAGCTTACCTTTCCTTGGGGTATGCCAAAATTTGACATTGCTTTCTTTTTAACCATTCTTGCAGGATATCTGGCATCGATGATTGAATCCTTTGGAGACTACTTTTCTTGTTCCTATATGTCAAAAGCTCCTGAGCCTACTTCCAAAATTATAAACAAGGGGATAGCAATTGAAGGGATTGGATGTCTGTTAGCGGGAATATGGGGAGGATTTGCTACCACAAGTTACTCCGAAAATATAGGGTTAATAGGTTTAACACGAGTAGCATCAAGATATGTGGTTGCGGTGGGAGGCGTAATTTTAATTCTCCTTGGTGTTTTTAATAAATTTGGAGCATGTATTGCCACAATACCAGAACCCGTGGTGGGAGCGATGTATTGTACGGTTTTTGGTATGATATCAGCTATTGGTGTTCAGCAACTTACGAAAGCAGACATGCACTCCGGAAGGAACCTTTTGGTGGTTGGATTCACTCTTTTTATGGCTCTAAGCTTGCCCGCCTACATAAAAGGAGTTCCCGGACTGTACCCCCCGAAGCCTATTGTTATTGAATGGGCTCCATGGTTAGCGAATGCTTTAAATGCTATTCTTTCTACAGAAATGGCAGTCGCAGCTCTCATAGGGTTAATATTAGATAATATTATTCCTGGAACGGATAAGGAAAGGGGGATTTCTTGATTATTGCCTAACCTTAGTTAAGATGCTATAATAATGACAAAAGAATAAGGCATCCTTTGGGTGACGGGAAGACCGGTGAAAGTCCGGCGCGG
>LGFB01000055.1 GCA_001508835.1 bacterium 42_11 | reverse complement strand
TCTACCCTTTAAGTCTAAAGATAAAGACCTTGAAAATACATCTTCCAAAAATCGACCCTTAAGCAAACCATCCCATCCGAAACGAAACAGGCATCTTTCGCTACCATCGGAAACCCATATGTCTCCCTTACTATCCACACAAACCGCAAGGGGTTCCCACAAAACCCCATCTCCTATGCTCCTGATGAATTTGCCATCTAAGGTATACTTGCATAAGCGATGATTTCCCCAGTCACAAACGTAAAGATAACCGTAAGGACCAATAGCTAACCCTTGAGGATTTAATATTTCTCCCTCTCCAAAGGATTTTATGAGTTTTCCGAAAAGGTCAAAAACATAAACTTTGCTTTCTGAAAAATCAGATACATATACTTTACCATCCAGGGAAACAGCTATTCCCGAAGGATTTCTAAGACCTCCCCACGATCTTAAAATTAACCCATCTTTTGTGAGAACAAAAATCTTGCCCCTTCCGTAATCTGCTAAATACAGATTCCCATCCGGACCCAGTGCCACAGCCGAGGGATTGTATACGGGGTTAACGAATGTATCCTTTAAGCTCTTTAAGAGCCCTTCTTTCTCTTTCGCCTCTTCAAAGGGGTTAATAATCTCATAATTTTTAGGGAAATTAAATTGAGGTATTGAAAGATAAGGAAGCGTGTCTTTATTTACCTTTTCAAGAGCCCTTATCAAGCGCAGGTCGGCAGGTTTTACTTCGAGATAATACTCAAACATTCTCTTGGCTTCTTCAAAAAATCCCTGTCTCAGATATATTAAACCTTTCCAATAATAAGGCTCAAGAGCATAAAGGTCCGTTTTTATAACCTGATCAAACATCCTTAAGGCTTCGTCATAGTTTCCAAGCCAAAAGAGCTTTACCGCTTCCTTAAAAAGCTCGAGCGCCCTCTCCGGGTTTCTTTTTACTTCACGAGGCGGAGCAATTTGCTCCGGCGGAACTAAGCCAGGTAAGGGCGGAGGAGGTTTAGGAGAAGCATATAGCTCCATATTAAACGCCAAAAGAATGAAAAAAAACAAAAAAAATACCCTTCCCTTCTCATACTCATGGATTCCCATATTTAACGAAAACTCTCCCTCCACAATTGCTTCCTAACCATCAGGTCTATTATGAACCTATATCTATCTCCCACATTAGGTTCATACAGTGCTATAAGAAGATAAAGGAGGAAAGGAAAAACCATGACAAAGAGGAGAAAAATTATCACATCTCTACGCATTACCCCTCCCCACTCAACTTACTTGCATACCTTCCCTCTTTAATATCTCTCTTCCTATCACAATTCCAGATATGGAAGCCTGCACAAGCCCTCTTGTTATACCAGCTCCGTCCCCACCGGCAAACAGATTTCTAATCTCGGTCTCCAGAGAAGGAGACAGCCTTAATTTTGAGGAATAAAACTTAACTTCTACCCCATAAAGGAGAGTAAAAGGGGAATATACTCCCGGTGCAATTTTATCAAGCGCCTCAAGCATTTCCTTTATATCCTGCAAATACCTGAAAGGCAAAACAAAACTTAAATCTCCGGGAACAGCTTCTTTCAATGAAGGCTCTATGGGACCCCTAATTATCCTGCTGTAGGTAGACCTTCTTCCATTTATCAGGTCACCAAGCCTTTGAACGATAACAGCACCACTTAACATATTTGCAAGCCTCGCCACATGACTACCATAAAGATTGGGCTCATGAAAGGGTTCGGTAAAGGAAGTGCTCACAAGAATGGCAAAGTTAGTTTTGTCTGTTTCCCTACTCCTATAGCTGTGTCCATTGACAGATAATACCTTTTCTTCTTCGTTCCATTCCACTACAACCTCACCATGAGGACACATACAGAAAGTCCTGACCCTGTCATCAAAGGACCTCGAGTAGTAAATTAGCTTGGCTTCATAAAAAACGCTTGTCAGCTCTTCCATGACGGCTGCAGGAAGTTCTACCCTCACACCGATATCAACAGGGTTACGCTCTAACGATAAGCCAAGCCTTCGCGCCTGCTCTTCAAGCCAGCTGGCTCCCGATCTTCCCGGAGCCACAACTACATATCTTCCCAAAATTTCTTCGCCGCTCGCAAGCTTAACACCCTTAACCTCGCCAGAGGCGTTATCCACCAATATCTCCTCAACCTTTGAAAGGGGTCTTATTTCGACCCTGTTTTTAAGGAAGTTCTCCATTTCAAGAAGGATATCATAGCAATTCTCAGTCCCCAAATGTCTTATCTTCATGGGAACGAGCTTTAGACCCGCCCTTTGGGCTTTTAAGGTAAAGTTGGCAATATCATCTTGAGATGGATCAAACAATCTTCCTCCGTTTCCAAAGCTTAGATAAATTTGCTCCACATAGTCTAAAAGCTCCCTTACTACTTCCGGAGAGAGAAGCTCCGTTAATCGCCCACCTGCATCAAGGCTAAGCGTGAGTTTACCATCGCTAAAGGCGCCAGCTCCTCCCCAACCAGAGATGAGAGCACAGGAATGACAACGTCTACACTCCCCGCCTTGTTCCCTCATAGGGCAAAATCTTTTTTGAATGGAACTTCCCCTCTCTAAAACGATAACCTTTAAATTAGATTTCTTTACAAGCTCCAACGCACAAAATATACCCGTAGGACCTGCTCCTACTATTATCACATCATACATTTTTCCCATCTCTCCTTATGGATTCTAATATTTTAAGGGCTAAGCAGAAGGAATCCCTTCCATCATTTAAACTGCTTTGTTTTCGCTTAACATTATTAATAAAGTTAAACAACTCCTTCTCAAGGGGTTCTTCCGTAGAAAGAAGCTTTATATGCTCTGTGGTTCGCAATCCATCCAAGTCGTATACGAAAAGCTCCCTCTCCATATAATTTAAAACTATCTTTCTGTTTCTGTCAAGCATTTCTAACTCTCGAGCCGAGGTAGGACTAACCCTGCTTACTATAAAATAAGCGCTACAACCCCCTTTAAATCGGATATAGGCTGAAGCAATATCCTCATTAGGAGAGACAACGGAAAGACCGCTACCACCAACATCCTCCACTTCCCCCTTCATTAAAGAGAGAACTATGTCTATGTCATGAACCATGAGGTCAAGAACTACCCCCACATCTAAGTTTCTGTTGACAAAAGGAGTTAACCTTTTGGCTATTATGAAAAATGGTTCTTTGACAAACCTCGGGAGATAGGAAACGATCGGATTAAATCTCTCCACATAGCCTACCTGAAAAACAACTTTCTTTTCCTTAGAAAGTTGAAAGAGCTCATCAGCGTGTTCTAACTTTGTGGCTATTGGTTTTTCGAGAAGGACATTTATTCCCCTAATGATACACTCCTTAGCAATCTCGTAATGTAGGCTTGTGGGAACAGCTATACTTACCGCTTCCGGGCTTTCCTTTTCAAGCATATCAATGTAGTCTATATAAGCCCTGCAACCATATGCTCGGGCTATCTCTTCTGCCCTCTCTTTCACAATATCCACAACCGCAACCAATTCCGATTCTTGAAGCTCACTATATATCCTTGCATGATGTCTTCCCAAGTATCCTACACCTATAACTGCTGTTCTTATTTTATCCATGTCTCGCAACACCCATCTATATTATCCCCAAAATCTTTTTTAATGCCTCGTCTTTTGTTCTGAGCTTACCCATTTTTTGAAGGTAAAGTATCCTCTCCTTTATAGTTCCAATCTCCTTACCTTCCCTTAACCCGGTTAAGGCCATTATCTCCCTTCCACTTAAAAGAGGCTTGACACCAAACATTTTATCAAGATAGCGCTTAACCCTCTCTCCTATCTGAACAAGAAGAGACCGATCCTCATCGGAAACCTTTATGCCTCGTGTTGCCATCAAGTCAGCAAGAGAAAGAAGAAATACACCTAAGGCATCCTCTCCCACCCTCATAAGCCAAGAAAGAAGGGACCTCTCCCACGGTCTCCATGCTTTCTCCCGCTTAAGAAAAAGAAGAGGCATCATATGGTTATAAACAAGCCTATAAATGAAATCTCTTTCTCTATAGTTCAACAACAGAGCCCGGGAATATCCATATGCTATCTTAGCCCCTATAAACTGATGACCCCTGAAGTTCGCCTCGCCCTCTTTTAGTCTAAAACAGAAAGGCTTACCCACATCGTGTAATAGTCCCCCAAGCCTTAGAAGTTCCCTTCTTTTAAAATAACCCACTTTGGAGTCCAAATATTTCTCACCAGCCCACGGAGGAGGGTCAAAGAGAAGATCTTCTAAAGCCTCAACAACCTTTAGAGAATGATTAAAAGCATCAAGATGATGGTAACTCCCTTGAGACATTCCTTTCATGAGCCTAAAGGCCGGAAAGAGCCTTTCAAGGTAACCCGTGTCCGCCATGTCCTTAAGAGCTGGGTAAAAGTTTTTCCCCAAAAGAAATTTTTTCCATTCCTCCGCAATTCTCTCCTTAGGGGAAAGCTTCCATGGGAAAAGGGCTTTGCTTTTCGCTTCTATAAGCTTTTTGGTATATCCCTCTATTTTAAAGCCCAAGGCCGACTTAAATCTGAAAGCCCGCAATAACCTTATTGGGTCACTATCAAAAGATTGAGGAGAGTTAACTTTTATTACTCCGCTTTTAATATCGTCGAGGCCTCCTAAAGGGTCGAAAAACTGTTCATCTCTTACATTAAAACCCAAGGAGTTCATGGTAAAGTCCCTGTGCAAAAGGTCTTCGATTATGCCCGAACCATTAATGGAGGTAAAATCGAAGATAAATGGTCTCTTAACCACCCTGATAGTTTTCCTATCTTTACCTAATATTACCGCCTTTCCTCCTATCTCCGAGGCAAACCTAAGAGGGAAAGAAAAAGGCGGGGAGCGGAACACCAAATCTATCTCCCTTGAGGCCTTTCCTAAGAGGCCGTCTCTTAAAGCCCCTCCCACTATGTAAAGTTCCGTGTCGCTATCCAAGCAAAAAGATACTGCCCTATACCAGAATTCTTTTCTGAAAAGAGTTATTAGCTCCCCTGTTCTCAAAATTCTCCTCCAAAATCTTACCTATAAGATAAAGAGAGCCACAGACACACACTACTTTCTCCTTAGATGCAAGGGCTTCCTTAAAAGCCGTTGAGGGAGAATTTACTCCAACCACAGGAATTTCTTTGATCCCTTCCAAAGATGTAAATGCATCCAATAGCTCTTGAACGGTTACAGCGCTTTCCGCTCCCGTGCTTGTAAATATGATTTTATTGGCTATTTTAGAAAGCTCTCTTAGCATCTCAAGATATCTTTTTGTTTTTAAAACCCCGAAAACAAAACATATATCTTCGTCTTTAAAAAGGTGTTGCAGAGTAGAAACTAATGCTCTCATTCCATGAGGATTATGAGCCCCATCAAAAATTATCATCTTTTCTCCATACTTGAAAAGGTCAAATCGGGCACGCCACCTTGCACTTTTTACACCATCCCTGATACTCTTTTCGCTTACCCTTATCCCTAAATCGTTAAGTAAAAGAGCAGACTCAATAGCAATACTCGTATTTAAAAACTGATACATCCCCTTAAGGCCAAGTTCAACATCGGGAAGGAAAGAAAGGTCGCTTTTAAAGTCCATGAGAGACTTCTCAAGAGAAAAAGCCTTAATTTGAAAATCGAAATCCTTCCCCTTCCTATAAAGCTTCGCTCCCTTTTCTGAAGAGACCTTTTCTATTACCTTAACGGCTTCCTCTTTTTCCTCTCCCAAGACAACTGTAACATTTTCCTTTATTATCCCCGCCTTCTCACTGGCTATCGAGGCTATATCACTCCCCAAATAATGTTCATGGTCAAAATCTATTGTGGTGATTACAGCCTCCAAGGGATATGCCACATTAACGGCATCAAGTCTTCCCCCCAAGCCTATTTCAAGCACTGCAATATCTACCTTAGTCTCTCTAAAGTAGGAAAAGGCAATTGCCGTGATTATCTCATAGTAGGTAGGAATATCTGCCATGCCCCGCGCCATCTCCAGTATCCTGCTTCCAAGGGTAACGAAGGCTTCCTTATCTATCCAACAGCCATCTATCATTATCCTTTCCCTTATATCGCACAGGTGTGGTGAAATGTAAGTCCCTACCTTATAACCGGCAAGCTTAAGTATGTTAGAAAGGGTAGCTACTACAGAGCCCTTACCGTTGGTACCCGCGACGATTATATTCTTTAACCCCACATGAGGATTACCACACCTATCAAGCAGTTCTCTTATCCGCTCAAGTCCCAATCGTATTTCCCCTGAGGGTCTCAAAGTGTCAAGCTCTCTTAAAAAAGCTTCATAACTAAGCAAGTTGTTCAAGGTGTCTTTCTATCCTCCCCTTTATCTCTTGGAATTCTTGAAGCTTCGCTCTCTCCTTTTCAACCACATGCTGAGGAGCTTTCTCGATAAAATCCGTGTTAGAAAGCTTCGCCTCTACTCTGCTTATCTCATCCATAACTTCTTGAAGTCTAAGCTTAAGCCTTGCAACCTCTTTCTCTATGTCTATAAGATCTCCAAGAGGCATGAATATTTCCGCCTTGTCCATCACGCCCACAGCACAACCCTTTGGGCGTTCGTAAGTCGGGTCTATTTGAAACTCCGAAAGGGAGGCTAAACGAATAATGTATTTTTCATACTCCTTTACAAGCTCGCTATATTCCGCATCGTGGGGCTTAACCACCACTTTAACCTTTTCCCCAGGCTTGATCTCCATTTCCGCCCTCAGGTTTCTAATAACTCTAACGGTATCCATTATATATTTCATCTTTTCTTCTGCAACGTCATTTATAAATTTCTCATCGACCTCAGGCCATGGAGAAATCACGATGCTTTCCTGAACACAGGGAAGGTGTTGCCACAGCTCCTCAGTTATAAAGGGCATATATGGATGAAGAAGCCTTAAAATAATCGAGGATACCTTCCACAAGATGTATTTAA
This sequence comes from bacterium 42_11, assembly GCA_001508835.1. Taxonomy (GTDB): domain Bacteria; phylum Synergistota; class GBS-1; order GBS-1; family GBS-1; genus 42-11. Next base: position 948 of record LGFB01000055.1, on the reverse strand, counting down.
CGCCATCCTTCCTAATGCTATCTTCTGTGCTATCGTATAAAGTCGCTTTAGAAATCTCTACATACCAATCACAGAATTCTCCCCAGATAAATTCATAAAGGGTCTTGGCAGATTCACCAACGTAATACCCATTAAGAAAATCCGTTACCTCCTTTATGACCTTCTGGGTTCGACTTAATATCCATCTATCGGCAAGGTCCAAAACAAGGCTTTCCTCAGAGAAAGCCGATGGGTCAAAACCTTTAATGTTCATCAAGATAAATCTTAAGGCATTCCATATTTTATTAGCGAAGTTCTTGGACGATTCAATCCTGCTTTCCGAAAGCTTTATGTCTCTACCTTGAACAGCAAGAGATGCCAAAGTAAATCTTAAAGCATCAGCACCATATTTATCTATCATATCAAGAGGATCAATAACATTTCCAAAAGACTTAGACATCTTCTTTCCTTCTTCATCTCTTACCAATGCATGTATATAAACATCATAGAAAGGAACATCCCCCATAAATTTCAGTCCCATCATTATCATCCTTGCCACCCAGAAGAAAATTATATCGAAACCCGTAACAAGTAAGTCCGTTGGGTAGTAATACTCCAAGTCAGGAGTTTTCTCAGGCCAACCCAATGTTGAAAATGGCCACAAAGCGGAACTAAACCAGGTATCAAGCACATCTGGGTCCTGAAGAAGATCATTAGAGCCACATTTTTCACAGGCTTCCGGTGGCTCAACAAACGCATTCATATGACCGCAATCCTGACAATACCAAATAGGTATCCTATGTCCCCACCAAAGCTGACGGGATATACACCAATCTCTGATATTTTCCATCCAGTCATAGTAAACCTTTTCCCATGTCTTAGGGATAAACCTTACTTTGCCCTCCTTCACAGCATTTATTGCCGGCTCTGCCAAAGGCTTCATCTTGACAAACCATTGCTCCGAAAGAT
>LGFB01000054.1 GCA_001508835.1 bacterium 42_11 | reverse complement strand
ATTCTACACGGTCCCATAGCGCAGTTTCTACAGCATATTCCAAGTAAACCAAATCCACATTGGGGTTGCTGTTCTATAAATCTATGCCATGCGGTTTCTATGCCTTCCCTTTCGGCTTTCTCTAAAAGCTCTTCTACGTTCTCCGTCGCTGAAACTCCCTTCGAGGCTACCTTGAACCTCACATGCTCTTTCACTTTTCCTCACCTCTTTTCTAATACCATTTAACTTTTGAATAGGCCAAGTAGATGTTCGAAGGCTTCGTTCCCTCGGTGCTTTCCTTGATCATCACCACTTCTGGCATTTTCAAACCTTGAAGTAGCCTTTCGGAGCTTTCCCTTTTGATACGCTCAGTTATCTCCTCTACCGTTCCGAAAAGAAGGGCTTCCGTCGGACAGGCCTCAACGCATGCAGGTAGCTTTCCCTCTCTGACCCTTTCGATGCATAGGTCGCACTTTAGGATAGACTTATATTCTCTTTCATATCGGGGGTGTCCGAACGGGCAGGCTATAACACACATTAAACAGCCTATGCATCTTTTTTCGTCAAGCAATATGTAGCCTTCCGGGCTCTTTTCTATGGCGGATGTGGGACAGACATTCAAACAGGGGGCTTCTTCACAGTGTTGACATCGTGCGGGGAAGTTGAAGAAATCTACCAATATGACCTTTGTTCTTGCTTTCGGTATCGGCCTTTCAAAGATGGCTTCAAAGAGGTTTTTGCTTCCCGATTTTTCAACGGCACATGCCACTTCGCAGGATTTACAGCCGGTGCATTTCGCTGGATTTATGTAGACCATTAACCTATCACTCTCATAAGATGGGGTTGCCATCCTTTCACCCCCCTTGGGGAAATTGTCAATTTCAGATTAACATAATGCGAAAATAATGTCAATAAAGCTGTAAGCAGAATTATCAATACGATTTAGTAGATTGTGACTTTAATAGGGGGGGTTATTTGAAGCTTATGCGGTTTTTGCCAGAGGCCTTTGATTTGTAAAGGAGGCTATCCGCTCTTGTCCTTAAGTCTTTTGCAGTGTCTCCGGGACGGTAGCTCGTTACGCCGAAGCTTGCGGTTACCCTTTCTCCGCCCGGTATCTCTATTTGATTTATCCTGTCTCGCAACTCCTCAGCCAGCTTCACCGCTCCATCAAGGTCTGTGTTGGGTAGAAGTATGAAAAACTCCTCTCCACCCCATCTTGCAAAAATATCCGTCTTTCTTATTCTCTCTCTGACCACCCTTGAGACCTTTCTAATGGTTATATCTCCAACCTCATGCCCGTATTTATCGTTTATCTCCTTAAAGTTATCTAAGTCAAACATGATGAGAGAGAAGGTTCCTTCGGTGCGCTTTGCCCTTTCTATTTCCTCTTCTAATCTCTTTCTAAAGTATCTCCTGTTGTAGGCGCCCGTTAAGGGGTCCACTATGGATATAAAAAGTAGCTTCTTTATCTCCCTTTTTCTTTCCGTTATGTCGCGGATGAATGCGAAAAGCAGGTCTTTCCCACCTATCTTGGCTTTACTCAGGCTTATTTCAACCTCGAGGGGTGTTCCGTTTGCTCTCCTGCATTCTATTTCAAGTCTTTTCGCCTCTCCCCTGAGAATCTCTTCTAAATCTTCGCGGGATACGGGGATAAGAGAGGTAATAGGTTTACCTATTACCTCTTCTTGGGAGCATGCAAAAAGCTTCTTCGCGCTTTCGTTAAGCTCGCTAACCCTACCCTCTTCCAGTATTATTATGGCGTCACTGGCTTTTTCAAACAAAAGCCTGTATTTGTCTTCAGAGTTTCGATTCAAGGTTTAATCTTGCCTCCAAGCGGTAAACTTAGGACATATTATATCACATAGGCGTAAAGGAGGGTGTTTTCTCCGTATCTGGAGAATCGGAATAAATGGCCGTTACTTCTGAAGAAGAATTCCTTCCCATTGGCTCCCTCTCTTAAAAGGGCTGGGTTAGGTAAAGGGACGGAGTCGCCGTATAGCTTGGATATGCATGGCGAGCTTCCCTTGAGGCTAATTTTATACAGTGATACCTTAAGAAGTTTTGTTTCATCTAATCTCTTTACGAGGGTTATGGGAGATACGATTGCCTTTTTAGCAAGCGAAGTGAGGTCGTATCTCCAATGAGCCTCTTTTATGTGTGCTAATAAGTCGCTGTAGGGTAGTAAGATTTTCGCTGCTCCCCTGTTTGCTTCTTCCTCAAGAACTTTTCTATGTTTCTTGATCATCCTTTCGCGCATGAGGTGTTTTTCTATATGATAGATTTCGTGGGCAATTGTGAACCTTTGTCTCGTTAGGGGATGGTTGGAGTTATAAATGATGAACTTGCTTTTCCCTAAGTAGGCGAAGCCACAAATAGATGATGGCAAGGGGTAAGGGATTAAGGTTATACCCAAGCTTAAGGCTATCTTTTCCAAGTCCACGGGTAAGCTCATTCGTCTTCTTTCTTTTTAAGCTCTCTTATCGCCCTAAGTAACTGTTCCAAGCTTTCCAAATCTAACTTCGATAACTCGTTTGCAGCCCTAAGAAGAAGCTTCGTCCTTTCGTCTTTTTCGAGGTTGACCAGCTCTTCTCCTATTAGCTCCGATAGGTTAACTTCGAGTCCCTTTGCGAGCTTTTTTAATACATCCAGTGTGGGTGATTTTTTAAAGCCCCTTTCAAGCATTGAAATGTAGCCTGGGGAGACACCGCTCCTTTGAGAAAGCTCCTGCAACGTTAACCCTTTCTTCTTTCTCAGGTTTTTAATTTTTTTGCCTATATCCAAATCTATCACTCCTTTGAAGTTTATTATAGCAAAAGATTATTATATTTTAAACATGTTTTTTTCGCTTAGTTTTCTTGCTTCCGAGCAACTTGAAAAGTTTGGGTTGTTGTAGTATAGTTTCATTTGAAACTTTTATACTCGCTTAAAGGAGGTGCTTTTTATGGTTGTGAAAGTTAATGTTGATGAGTGCATCGGTTGTGGGGTGTGCGTTCAGCTGTGCCCTGAGGTTTTTGAGCTGGATGAAGCAGAGGGTAAGGCGAAGGTTGTAAAACCTGAGGGAGCCGAATGTGCACAGGAGGCTGCGGATAACTGCCCTGTGGGTGCGATAACGATTGAATAGCCTTTTTAAAAAGGTTGAGGGCGGGGATAACCCGCCCTTGAAACGGCTTCATGGAATATATAATTTTGCCGGCTGTGGCTGCTTTTGTTGGGTGGATAACCAATGTTATTGCTATAAAATTGCTTTTTAGGCCTCATGAGCCTGTAAGGATACCTATTCTTGGTATCGAAATTCAGGGGGTTTTGCCGAGAAGGAAAAGGGCAATAGCAAAAGCTATTGCTGAGGTGGTAGAAGAGGAGCTCCTTTCGAAGAATGATGTCTGGGCGAAGCTTGAGAGTCCGGAAATAGAGGATGCTCTGGTGAGGAGGATTTTATCTCTCATAGAGAAAAGGGTTAAGGAGGCCTATCCTTCATGGTTTCCAGAGACCTTTTTATTTCCCATATCTTATTTTTTAAATGGGTGGCTCGAAAGGAAGCTGAGGGAAGCTATTCCTGAGATAAGAGATAAAATTAGAGAAGAGGTTTTAGAACGGCTCACTTTGAAGGATATTGTAGAGGGGAAGGTTAATGCTTTTGATTTTAAGGAGTTTGAGGGAATCGTTATGCGTGTAGCCTCCAGGGAGCTTCGCTTTGTTGAGATAGCGGGGGGAGTTTTGGGTTTGCTGATTGGTTTTATTCAGCTCGCTATCATAAAGCTTATGGGGTGAGTCGGTAAATGAGGTTAATGGGTTTTTTGATTTTCGTTTTTTCCGTTTTCTTCTTCGCCTATCCGTTGATTTACCCTCTTAAGCTTGAAGATTTGCCTAAGCTTTCAAAAGGTGGGAAGGTGAGCTTTTACATATATCCCAATGAAAACCTTTCGGGCGTCGGAAAAAGGCTTGAGAAACTAAGGGTTATAAAAAGCTCCGAGATTTTTCTTGAAGAAGCGAGGAGGCATGGGCTTTTTCTTAGAGCGGGTGGTTACTTTTTAAGCGAGGGTATGAGCATCTATGAGGTTATAGAGGCCCTCAAGGAGAGACCTCGCCTTGAGAAGGTGACCATACCTGAGGGGCTGACGGCAAGAGAGATAGCCGAGATTCTTTTGGATAAAGAAGTTATTACTTCAGAGGAGGAGTTTTTGAATCTGGTTTTTAACGGGAAGGAAGTATTTAAGGGGTTTAAATTTTTAGATGAGATTCCCTCTTCAAGCCTTGAGGGTTACCTGTTTCCTGATACCTATTACTTTCCTAAGCATGCTTCCCCCAGGAATGTCATCAGTGCAATGCTTAAAAGATTTGAGAGGGCTATAAAGCCGGAGATGCTCAAGGAGCTTCCAAAGCTTGGATTGAGGTTTCACGAGGCTATAATACTCGCCTCCATAGTTGAGAAGGAAGGCTTAAAGGATGAGGAATATCCAATAATAGCTGCTGTGTTTTACAATAGACTAAAAAAGGGGATGAAGCTTGAATCCTGCGCTACCGTGGAGTATATCCTACCTAAGAGAAAGGAACGGTTAACCTTCGATGACTTAAAAATAGACTCTCCTTACAATACTTATCTTTATAGCGGACTGCCACCGGGGCCCATATGCAACCCCGGATTGAAAGCCATTTTAGGGGTTTTTTTCCCCGCAAAGGTCGATTATCTCTATTTCGTTAGTAAGGGAGATGGAGGGCATCACTTTTCGAGAACCTATGATGAGCATGTCGAGGCCAAAAATAGATATCTCAAGAGAGGCAGATAAGACTCTTATTAGAAAGTTTTTTAAGCTCGACTATAGAGAGATATATTATCTGTGTTCCATATTTCAATGCTATGATGAGATAGGGGAAATAAGGACTATGGATCCTAAAGAAGGCGTAATCGTGCTTATTACTACTCCTTCGTGTCTCCCTATATGTCTTAAGGTCATAGAGGGATTGAGGGATGAAGGCTTAAAAATAGAGGAGATGGAGTATGAAAAGGTGCAGGGGTTGTGGGGTTCCTCTTCAGAGCGATGACCCTAAAAGACCGGGATATATACCGCCTGAAAAGCTTGACGACCCGCGGGGCTTATGTCAAAGATGTTTTAAGATAAAGTACTATGGAGAATTTAGAAGCGTTCCCGTTGAGGATTTCCCCTTCGATGAGATAGCAAAAAATGTTGATCTGATTTGCTTGATAGTTGATGGAGTTGATATTGAGGGAAGCTGGGTTTTAGATAGATTTAGGGAGGCCAAAAATATATGGGTCGTGGTTAATAAGACCGATCTTCTCCCCTTCTCTAAGGAAGAGATAGTAAAATGGCTGAGAGAGGAAAAAGGTTGGAGTGGGAAGGTCTTCTTGACCTCGAGTAAGAAGGGGTGGGGTTTAAAAGGTTTTTGGGAGGAGCTTAACTTTGTCTATAGGGGGAAAAAGGTTGCATTCATGGGAGTTACGAATGTGGGTAAAAGCAGTTTGGTTGGTAGGCTTTTAGGTGATGAGAGCATAACCGTTTCTCCGTGGCCGGGGACTACCATAGATGTGGTGGAGAGAAAAAACGAGGAAGGCACTATTTTTATTGATACACCGGGACTCGTTCCTTCGGGCAGGCTTTATGACCTTCTCTGCCCCGATTGCCAGAAGAAGGTTATTCCATCTAAGAAGCTTTCCGGCAAGATTTTCTTTCTGAAGAGCGGAAAGAGCCTCTCATTGGGAGGGCTTTCGGCCTTAACCGTTTTGACAGGGGGGTTACTTTTAAAACCCTTTGTTTCTTATGAAGTTCCTTTACATAGGACAAATCAAAAGAGACTAAAAGAGGTGATCAAGGAAGGCGCTGGTGAATGGCTTAAGCCTCCCTGTAAGGGATGTTTTGATAGGATAGAGGAAATAGGTTGGAGTGAAGAGGTTTTAGAAGTTTCGGAGGGGTTAGATTTAGCGATATCAGGGTTGGGATGGGTTTCCCTTTTTAAGGGAGAAGGGAAGATTAGCTTGTTACTTCCTTCTAAGGTTAGTTTCAATCTGAGAAGAAGTATCAGGGGGTGAGTTTTTTGGATTATAAGGAGCTTGCCTTAAAGGCGATCGATAACCTTTATAATCTTGGAGATTTAAGCGATGTTTTTATAGAGATATCAAGTGGGGAATCGATAAAGATAGAGGATGATAAGCTGGAGTATTCCGCTTTCGGCATGAAAAAGGGTATGGGCTTGAGAGTGGTTAAGGGGGAGGGAAATTACTACTTTCACGGGCTTCCTGATGTGAAGTTTCTCGAGGAGGGCATTAAAGCTCTACGAGAAGCGTTAAGGGAAGAAAGGCCCGGAAGATTTGTTAGTAGGAGTTTGTTAACCGGAGGGAGCTCCTGTCTTAAGAGGGAGCCTCTTCAAGGCATGGTTGAGCTCCTTTGGAAGCTAAACGAATTTTTCAGGAAGAATGAGCTTGTAAGACAGGTTGTCCTGTCTTACAGAAGGTCCCATCAAGATGTATGGGTTGGAAATGATGAAGGTGGCTTGGTAAACGATAAAAGGATTTATACCTTTCTTACCATGGGGGTTGTGGTAGAGAAGGATGGAAGGCTTGAAACCGGTTATGAGGTTATAGGTGGAACGAAGGGGGATGAGGTATTAGAGGAGCGTGACCCTTTTGAAGTTGCTGAAAAGGTTTTAAAAAGAGCCCTTTTGACTCTCTCCGCCGATCCAGCTCCAGCAGGCATGATGGATGTGGTAATAGCTGGAGAAGCGGGGGGAACGATGATACACGAGGCGTGTGGTCATGGTCTTGAGGCAGATATCGTCAGAAAGGAAAGCTCCGTTTATGCCGAGAAGATAGGACAGGAAGTAGCTTCTCCTTTGGTCACTCTTGTTGATGACGGAACTATCCCTGGTCTGGGAGGTAGCATAAGTTTCGATGATGAGGGAGTTCCTGCACAGAGAACCGTTTTGATAGAAAAGGGGGTACTTAAGGGGTATCTGACCGATAGACTCTCTTCGAAGCTGATGGGGTTGCCCTTAACTGGAAATGGGAGAAGGGAAGGCTTTAAGGATTTTCCTATACCGAGAATGACCAATACATTTCTCGAACCTGGAGAACACTCCTTCGACGAGATTTTATCCTCCGTTGAAAGAGGGCTTTTAGTCTTAAAGATGGGCGGAGGAGAGGTTAACCCTACCGATGGTAATTTCGTGTTCAAGGTTACCGAGGGATACCTGATAGAGAAGGGCAAGATAGGTAAGCCTGTTAGAGGCGCGCTTCTCATAGGTAATGGGCCTCAAGTTCTGAGGAATATAAAGATGCTTGGAAGGGACTTAAATTTCGATGTGGGTTTATGCGGTAAGGATGGGCAGAGCGTCCCTGTAGGAGATGGACAACCTACCATGCTTGTGGGAGGGTTGGTTATTGGTGGTGAGGGATAAAAGGAAAATAGCCATAGCTTTATTTTTACTTTTCGCGTCCGTTTTTTCCATCATAAGTCTACTTAATTTCAAGACCGGCATGGTGGGCAATTTCATCAAGGGAGAGCTTTTGAAGCTTTTCGGCTTATCCTCCTATCTTTTCTGTTTGCTCTTATTATTTGAGGGTCTGACTCTTCTGGGATTAAAGCTTCCCATGCTTCCCTTATTCCTCCTTCTTCCCGTTTCTTCCCTTTTGTTTCATTTTCTCATTCCTGATAGGCTTTTCCCCCAAAAGGGTGGAGTTGTTGGCAGGTTTCTTTTCGCTAAGCTGAGCTACTACATAGGGACCGCTGGCAGTGCCATTGTTTTAACTGTGGCCTTTCTGTCAATTCTTTATTGGCTTTTTGGTAAGCCCATGAGGGCATTGTTTTCCCTCTTTAGGGAGAGGGCTGGAGAAAAGCGCCCCGCTAAAAGGAGGGAGGGGAAAAGGAGAGAAGTT
>LGFB01000053.1 GCA_001508835.1 bacterium 42_11 | reverse complement strand
TATAATTTTATCGTCTATATCAGTAAAGTTTTGAACATACTTGACTACGTAACCCTTGTATTCCATGTATCTTCTCGCTATATCGAATATTATAAATGGTCTTGCGTTTCCTATATGAAAGTAATTGTATACGGTAGGACCACAAACATACATTCTAACTTTTCCAGATTCTATAGTTTTAAAAGGCTCCTTCTTTTTTGTTAAGGTGTTTTGAAAGACGATTCCCATGCTTTTCCACACCTCCCTCCTTGATTAAAAGAATTATACCATATATAATGATGCCGAATGAACTGAAGGAGGTGTTTCTAAAGTTGGATCTTAAATCTCTTCTTAGGAATTTGACCCTTAATGTTAAGTCCGCAGTTAAGCCCTTTTTGGGAACCAAATTTGCCAAAAATATAGAGAAGGTTGCCTATAGTGGGGATGTAACTTATGGAATAGATATGGTAGCGGAAAGAGAAATTAAAAAGGTTCTTCAACCTCTGGTTGATAGGGGGGAACTGGCCTATTGCACAGAGGACGAGGGCTTGGTTAAAAAAGGAAACCCGGAGTATCTTCTCGTAATTGATCCAATCGACGGGACACGCTCGGCTGCTGCTGGTTTGGAGGCTTGCACCGTTTCTGTAGCTGTGAGCCCTATGAACGATGATCCCAAGTATAAGGATGTTTTTTTAGCCTGTATACTAGAGCTTAAGGATGATAGGTTCTTTTGGGCAGAAAGGGGAAAAGGAGCTTGGATAGAGGAGGAAGGCAAGATATTTGACCCCTGTCCTGTGGAGCCGGAGAGCCTTGACGGACTTTTCTGGAGTCTCGGTTTTATAGGAAGACCTGCTCGTTGGATTGCTGTATGTATGGAGGAGTTAATAAATAGGTCTGCTATAAGAGGTGGGTTTTTCGTTTTGAATAGTTGCACCTTTTCCTTAACAAGAATACTAACAGGTCAATTTCATGCATGGGTCGATGTGGGGAATAGACTTTACAGAGATTTTCCTTCCTTAAGAGAAGAGTTTCACCAGATAACAAAGGGTAAGCCTGTGGGTATGTTGCCTTACGACCTTGCAGCTATTAATTTGATTTTAAAAGAAGCAGGTGTCCCCCTAACCGATGCATATGGCGTTCCCTACGATGATAGAAGTCTGCTTGATTGGTCTGTAGATGGTTTGGTTTCCGGTTTTTCAGCTTCTACGCAAAGGCTATATGAGGAAATAATGAATGAAATTAATAAAGGAATGAGGAGGTTAGAAGGATTATTAAGGAGAAGCTGAAAGAAAAAGCCCTATCTTTGCCTGAAACTCCTGGGGTATACCTTATGTTAAATAAAAGGGGAGAGGTTATATATGTTGGCAAATCCCGTTGCCTTAAGAGGAGGGTTAGTTCTTACTTTACGCGATCCTTTGATTTTTCACCCAAAGTCAAAAAGCTTATAGACGAGATAGCTTCCTTTACTTATATTACTACTGAGAGTGAGGCCGAGGCTTTGATTCTTGAAGCGGACCTTATAAGAAAATATAAACCTAAATATAATACAATGCTTAAGTATGGTATAAAGTATCCCTATCTTTGTTTGACTATATCTGAAAAGTTTCCTCGCTTGGTTGTGACACGTGTATTTAAGGAAAACGATGGTAACCTTTATTTTGGGCCATACACTAATGTAAAAAGAATGAGGCGTCTTTTAAGATTTATAGAAAGGTTTTATCCTCTAAGGCTATGTTCGAGACTCCTTAAGAGGGACCGCCCATGTATAAACTATTATATGGGTAAGTGTAAAGCTCCGTGTATGGGATGGATTGGTGAGGAGGAGTATAGAGAAATGGTGGAAAACCTTTCTCTTTTTCTTTCCGGAAAAAGTAAGACTCTTATTTCTGAGCTTGTGAAGAAGATGGAGGCCTTAGCTCTTGAATTGAGATTTGAAGAGGCTGCCAAGGTTAGGGATCAGATTAAGGCTTTGGAAAAGGTTTTTAGACAACCGAGGATGTCTTTAGATTATCCTCAAGACTATTTGGAAACGACACTTTTAAAGCTTCAAGAGCTTTTTGGGCTTGAACGTGTTCCTGAGATTATAGAGGGCATAGATATTTCTAACCTTTATGGCAAAGAAGCGGTCGGCGTTGTGGTTTGTTTTCAAGGAGGTGTCCCCTATAAGAAAAAATATAGAAGGTATAAGATAAAGACAGTTAAAGGTATAGATGATCCTGGGATGATAGCTGAGGTGATTAGGAGGAGGTATGGCAAGCACCTTGAAGAGGGGATTCCCGATCTTATACTAGTTGATGGAGGAATAACTCAGGTTAACTCTGCTAAAAAGACCTTGGACGAACTCGGTTTAGATGTTCCCGTTATCGGACTTGCTAAAAGGGAGGAACTCGTCTATTTGCCTAATAGTTCCGTTCCCGTGAGGATTCCCGAGGATTCTCCAGCACTTCATCTTCTTCAAAGGGTTAGAAACGAAGCCCATAGATTTGCTATTAGATATCACAGGAAGTTGCGGGAAAAAGAGCTTTTTAAAACGGTGCTTAAAGATATTCCTGGCGTAGGAGAGGAAAGAGTTAAGAAGCTTCTTAAGGTTTTCAAGTCAGTTTATGGCATAAAAAGAGCTTCTGTGAAGGAGATTTCAGAGGTTGATGGAATAGGAGAGAAGTTAGCCCTCACTATAAAGTCTTTTCTTGATACTCAGCTCAAAATATATGGCTATGGCAATGAAGAAGAGGCTTATGAGTTGGGCGACTCGGAAATTTCCAAAGTATAGGCTGTCTGTTCTAAGGGATTCTATAAAAAGTCTTCCTATTGAGTAAAGAAGAAGGTATCGGAAGAAAAGTACACCTTGAGGGGGTTCCTTTTTCTCAAGTTGGTAGAGATAGATGAACACAAAGAGATCCCATGCTGACTCGTATAAGAAAGTTGGATGGAAATAAGAGAAGTCTCTATAAGCTATAGGTCTTGCCCCTTTTGGAATAAAAAGCTTCCACGGAAGGTCAGTTGGAGTGCCGAAAGCTTCGTAGTTGAAAAAGTTCCCCCATCTTCCAATACTTTGTGCCAAGGGGAAAGCTACAACGCATAAATCGGCCAGCTTTAGAAAGGGAATTTTCTTTATTCTTGCAAAGATAATGCCTGTTAAAAGTGCACCTATCCATGCTCCGTGGATAGCTAATCCGCCATGCCAAAAGGCGATGATTTCAAAAGGGTTCCTTGCATAATAGTTCCAGTTAAAAATAACATAGTATAATCGTGCTCCTATCAGTCCCGCTATATAACCTGAAATCAAAAGTAAGTCTATATCCTTAGTAGCTATACCGTATTTAGGAGCTCGGTTGTATACTAACCGAGCTCCTAATACAAATCCTGTAACTATTAGAATAGCATACCATCTTATGTCAAAGTTGCCCACTTTGAATATATAGGGCTTTAATATAATTTCTCCACTAAATTCCTTATGAAGTATTACAGGTGTAGCAAGAAAAAGGACTATTGGAAGAATATAAAGCCTGAAACCTTTAACGGTAGGTCGCCCTCCATCTGTGAGTATTTCTATCATAGAAGAAGATCTTGTCTACAGTATAAACCACTACTTGTTGGGGTTCAACCATTCCGCTTTGGGGCTTTATCCCTTCAGCAACGGCCCATTGATGAAGAGAGAGATCATATACATAGGCATTTTCAGAATTCCAAACCAGCAAGAAGTTTTCATTCATAGCCCAACCAGTAGGATCTATATCATCAAGACCGACCCACTGTTTTAAAAAAGCATCATATAGATATACCGAAGCTACTGTCACAATTGTTGCAAACGAATCGGTGGCATTTGCTGCTGTAATTGTGTCAATAGTATCTTTTGGAACCCATTGTCTCAAATTCACATCGTATGCATAGGCCCTATTAGGGTTCCACACAATTGCAAGTGTATTTCTAACTACACCATTAACTGGGTTACAATCAAGAAGAGGGTGCCACTGATGAATTCTTACATCATATATGTATGCGTGATTCTTGTTCCATACAAGTGCAAGATAATTGCCTGTTCTCCATCCTGTGGGTTTAAAATCGTTAAGAATAGACCAATTTTTAAGCTCTGGGTCGTAAACTCTAACGGTATTTTTATCTATGAAAAGGTTGACTTCCGCGAATGATGGGGAGGATAATAAGATCGTGAGAAAAATTATTGATATCCCCAAAACTAAATTTTTCCAACTCCCTTTCAACATAGTATCACCTCCCACAGATACCCTGTTGGATAGAATAATGATACCATATTTGGGGGAAAAATCCAATGTGTAGTATAATGAATGAGGAGGGATAAAGGATGAGCTACCTTTCTCTTTATAGGAAGTGGAGACCTCAGAAGTTTGCTGAAGTCGTTGGACAAGAGGTAGTGGTAAAGATTCTTCAAAACGCTGTAAAAATGAACCGCATCTCTCATGCATATCTTTTTGCGGGACCAAGAGGTGTTGGTAAGACTTCTGTCGCAAGAATACTTGCTAAAGCCTTAAATTGCGAGAAAGGGCCGGCAGAAGAACCGTGTAATGAATGTTCTTCTTGTAGAAAGATTACAGATGGAAGTTCTTTTGATGTTCTTGAGATAGATGGAGCCTCTAACAGGGGAGTGGATGAGGTTAGGGGCCTGAAGGAAAGGGTAAACTTAGCTCCTGTGGAGGGTAGATATAAAGTATATATAGTGGATGAGGTCCATATGTTAACGCTGGAGGCCTTTAATGCTCTTCTTAAGACTTTGGAAGAGCCCCCACCACGAGTTATATTTATCTTAGCTACAACGGAACCCCACAAATTACCTTTGACTATCAGGTCTCGCTGCCTATTTTTAGCTTTCAGACCCATAGATCCCAAATATATGGTTAAAAGACTTGAAGAAATATTGGAGAAAGAAAACATAGAGATTTTGCAGGATGTTTTGTGGGAGATAGCGAGACGTGCCGATGGTTCTCTTAGGGATGCTATTTCACTTTTGGAGCAGCTTTTGGCTTTTGGTGGGGAAATAACCTTAGAGTCCCTTGAAAGGAATTTTGGAATACTTTCAAGGTCAGAGGTTATGGAGAAGATCCCTCTCTTTAGGGAGGGTAAATGGGAGGAAGTCTTTTTGTGGATTAATTCCTTAAAAGAGAGAGGGGTTATGGTTCCATATCTTTTCGAGGATTTAGGAGAAATCTTTAGGAGAATTTGGGTTTTCAAATTATCTTCTCGAGCAGATGAGATTTTTGGTCTTTCTGCTAGCGAAAGGGAGTTTTATCATACGGAGAGTAAACATTGGGATGAAGATGTCTTGTGGAGTATCCTGAATATTGTAGAGAGAAGAGGGGACAGGATTCGTATGGGTAGTTCCCCATTTAGGGAACTTGAAATGTTTTTCTGGGAACTGAAAAAAAAGATGTCTTCGGAGCTTTTGTCCTTGGAGAAAAGGGATTTCCCCACAGATGAAGCCAGGAGTGATGAAGGAAAGGTCAAAAGGGAGGTTCTTAAAACAGAGGTTACTGCTAAAGATGTAGGAACTCAAAAGAATGATTTAGAGAAGCTGGAAGAATTTTTGAGTAAGTTGAAGGAAAGAAAAATATCACTTTACACATTTATGTTAGAGGCTGACCGCTCTATTAGGGATGGGAAGCTTCGGATAGAGTATCCCTCTGAGCTCAGATTTCACTATGAGCAGATAAGAAGACCTGAAAATATGGCGATTTTGAAGGATGTCTTGAAAGAGGTATTTGGGAAAGATATGGAGATAGAGGTTACACTTACTGTGCCGGATAGAGAAGAGCAAAAAGTGGATTCGGAGGAAGAGAAAGGGGAGTCCTCGAAGGATATTCTCGAACATCCGACATTTCAAACTATCTTGAAGCTGTTCGGTGGCGACATAGTCGAAATAGAAAGGGAGATTGGTGAAGAAGATGAAGAATCTTGAAAGCTTTTTTGAAGGGAAAAGAATATTAGTTAGTGGGGGCACGGGTTCCATAGGAAGAGAGATAGTTTTTCAACTTCTCAGGTTTAATCCACAGGTTATAAGGGTGCTTTCAAGAGACGAGCATAAACTTTTTGAATTGAAAGAACGGATAGGCGAGGATAAGAGGGTTAGATATTTACTTGGAGACATAAGAGATAAAGAAAGACTTAGGTGGGCTCTTGAAGATATAGATATAGTTTTCCACGCAGCGGCTTTAAAGCATGTGACTTTTTGTGAGTATAATCCTTTTGAGAGTGTAAAGACGAACGTTGTGGGAACCCAAAATCTGATAGAGGTCTCTATAGAGAAAGAGGTCTCTGTTTTTATAACTATTAGCTCGGATAAGGCGGTTAATCCGACGAACACTCTTGGTGCATCTAAGCTTTTAGCAGAGAAGCTAACTCTTTCTGCTAATCGCTATAAAGGCAAAAGAGACTCTGTGTTTTCTGTAGTTAGGTTTGGCAACGTTTTAGGCTCTCGTGGTTCTGTTATCCCTAAGTTTCTTTCTCAAATTAGAAGAGGAGGGCCTCTGACACTGACTCATCCTTCTATGAGGCGCTATATGATGACCATTTCTGATGCGGTGAATCTTGTCCTTGAAGCAGCTTTTTTGACAAAGGGGGAAGAGGTGTTTATTTTAAAGATGCCTAAGGTTTGGATATGTGACTTGGCTGAGGCAATGATTGAGTTTTTTGCGCCTAAGTTTGGTTTTTCACCGAGAGATATAAAGATAGAGGTTATAGGAGCACAGCTTGGAGAGAAAATTGATGAAAAGCTTTTTTCCGATGAGGAGGCCCTGCGATTGAGGGAATTGGGGGATTTTTATATACTTTCGGATAAGCAGGGTGAACCTGCTGTTTTTGTGGAAGAGAGGTTTCTAACGAAAGAGGAAATAATGAAGATACTTGATAATTGGTGGAGGGGATTGGGAGAAGAGACATGAGAGGATTTGTTCATCTTCACGTTCACAGTGAATATAGTTTGCTTGACGGTTCCTGTAGGGTAAAGGAGCTCGTTAAAAAGGCCAAGGAGGAGAACATGCCAGCGGTGGCGATAACTGACCATGGAGTTCTTTATGGAGTCATAGACTTCTATGAAGCTTGCGTTTCTGAAGGGGTTAAACCTATCATAGGTTGTGAAGTTTACATAACTCCAGAGGAATATACTAAGAAAGGCAATAAAAATCAAATTCTTTACCACTTGACCCTACTAGCTAAAAACGAAAAGGGGTATAAAAATCTTATGAAACTTGTTACCCTGTCTCATTTGGAAGGCTTTTATTATAAACCGCGGGTAGATAAAAGAATTTTAAGT
This sequence comes from bacterium 42_11, assembly GCA_001508835.1. Lineage (GTDB taxonomy): Bacteria > Synergistota > GBS-1 > GBS-1 > GBS-1 > 42-11. The sequence continues at coordinate 809 of LGFB01000053.1, read as the reverse complement.
GAATATAGTGAAGGCTTGATAGCTTTAAGCGGTTGCATTGCGGGTGAGGTTCCATCTCTAATTCTTTTAGGAAGGCATGAAGAGGCTGAAAGAGTTGCTTTAGAATACAGGGATATTTTTGGTAAAGATAGCTTTTTTTTAGAGGTTCAGAAGAACGGGATGCCTCAGCAAGACATTGCAAATAAAGGATTAGTTGCTTTAAGCAAGAGAACAGGCATTCCTCTTGTTGCAACAAACGATGTCCATTATTTAAATAGGGATGATGCCTTTTGGCATGATATTCTCTTATGTGTTCAAACAAATTCCAGCTTGACCGATGAAAACAGGTTAAAGTTTCCCACCGATGAGTTTTATTTTAAAAGTGCCGAGGAGATGGAAAGGGATTTTAAGGATCTTCCTGAGAGCTTGGATAATACTCTCAAGATAGCTGAAATGTGCGAAGTTAATCTCCAATTTGGAAAGCTTCATTTACCTCACTATGATGTTCCAGAAGGATATGATCTTCATGGCTATTTAGTATATCTTTGCAACGAAGGATTAAGAGAGAAGTTTGGAGAGAATCCTCCTTCGGAAGTAATTGATAGGATGAACTATGAACTTGAGGTTATAAAGAGAACAGGATATTCTGGATACTTTCTCATAGTTTCCGATTTTATTCGTTATGCAAAGAGCGTTGGGATTCCTGTTGGTCCTGGTAGAGGTTCGGCTGCAGGTAGCCTTGTTGCTTATCTTCTTGGGATAACGAATCTTAACCCTCTTCAGTATGGGCTTTTGTTTGAAAGGTTTCTAAATCCAGAAAGAATTTCTCC